>JAILRQ010000002.1 GCA_024698125.1 Acholeplasmatales bacterium | reverse complement strand
TTCAACTCTCTTTTTATGATTAACATGGGCTACTATTACATCATATCCCATGTTTTTAAGAGTGTAGAATAATACAGATGAATCGACACCACCTGATAAGGCTACAACTACCCTTTCATTAGGCTTTATTAAATTGTTAATTTTTAAATAATTCTTAATTTTACTAACCAATTTAATCACCTTGCTTATTATTATATCATAATATAATAAAGTTTGTTTTAAAAAATAATGTTAGATTATGTTATAATATCTTCGGTGATAAAATGAAGCTAATACTTGCGTCATCTTCTCCAAGAAGAAAAGACATTTTAAATGAGTTTAATTATAAATTTAATATAGAGACAGCTAATGCTGATGAGACTATGGATGATAGCCTTTCAGCCATAGATAATGTTAAGGCAGTGGCCTTAAGAAAGGCTATGGCTATTGGTAAGAAAATAGATACTATAGTACTTGGATGTGATACTATTGTTGTTATTGATGGTAAAAGGCTTGGAAAGCCTCATTCAAAGGATGAGGCCTTTACTATGCTTAAAAGCTTAAGTGGAAGAGAGCATGAGGTAGTATCTGGAGTTGCAATTTTGTTTAATGATGAAACATATAACTTTGCGACTACATCAAAGGTATATTTTAAGAGTATTAGTGATGATGAAATTAAAGAATATATTGAAACTGGGGAGCCAATGGATAAGGCTGGAGCATATGCCATTCAAGGGCTTGGTGGAAGGTTTGTAGATCACTTTGAGGGGTCTGAATATAACATCATTGGTCTTCCTATTGAGGATATCAAGCCAATACTTGATAAGTACTACTATATGTGGAAGATAAGGGATGTATACATCCCTAACCTTGTAGTACTTGCACCTATGGCAGGTATTTGTAATGAGGCGTTTAGAAGAATATGTAAGGCACATGGTGCAGGTCTTATGGTAGCAGAAATGGTATCTGATAAGGCCTTGGGCTTTTCAAATGAAAAGACAATAAAAATGACTAAGGTTTCACCAGATGAGCACCCAATATCTATGCAGATATTTGGAGCTGATGTTGAATCCTTAGTTTATGCGGCAAAATATTTAGATAATTATAGTGATTGTGACATTATTGATATTAATATGGGATGTCCTGTTAATAAGGTTGCTAAAAAGGCTGGAGCTGGTGCATCCTTATTAAAAAATCCTGCGCACGTGTATGAGATAGTAAAGGCAGTAGTAGATGCTGTTAAAAAGCCTGTTACTGTAAAGATTAGAATTGGATGGGATTCTGAGTCTATTAATGCAGTTGAAAATGCAAAGCTTATTGAGAAGGCTGGAGCCTCTGCAATAGCTGTCCATGGAAGAACTAGAGCACAAATGTATTCAGGAGAAGCAAATTATGATATTATAAAGGCTGTAAAGGAAGCAGTATCAATTCCTGTTATAGCAAATGGTGATATAAACTCACCACAAAAGGCTAAATATGTGCTTGAATATACTGGCTGTGACGCATTAATGATTGCAAGAGGAGCACAGGGTAATCCATTTATATTTGAGCAGATAAATGAATATTTAATGAATAATAGGCTTATTGAAAAGCCTAGTAATCAGGAAATATATGATACTATTATGCTTCAGCATAGCTATTTAGTTGATTTAAAGGGTAATAAGCTTGCACTTCTTGAAATGCGCACACACATTTCAGCATATCTAAAGGGTTTACCAGGCTCTGCGACTATTAAAAATCAGATAAACACATCTAATAGCTTTGATGAGGTAACACAAATTTTAAAGGGCTATTTGTTAGCATAATCTAATAAAAGTCGATAATGTGTCTAAAGAGTTGAAAAAATCACATAATTTTACATAATTATTTTTCAATTCTTTATGATATAATACAAAGTATTAAAGGGTTATTTAATTGTTTGGATTTATTTTAATTAAGAAAGGCGATATTTAAAATGAAGACAAGAAAGTTAATTGGGGCATTCTCAATAGCAGCTATGGCTGCACTAGCATTAACTGGTTGTTCAATAACTGTTAGCGAAGATACAGCTGATGACACAACTAGTGACACAACAACAGACACAGATACTGATACTGGAACTTCAACTGGGGACAATGGAACAACAACAGGTGGTTCAACAGATAGTG
>JAILRQ010000120.1 GCA_024698125.1 Acholeplasmatales bacterium | reverse complement strand
AATACTAAAGTCAAATACTACCTTGTTTTGTAGTCCTACCTTTAATAGCTCATTATATAATTCCTTAAGACCCTCAAGAATATCTGCACTCTTAAGTCCCTTAAGCTCATCAATTAAGGATTGAAGGAAATTAAGCTTTCCTGCATTCTCCATAATCTTTGCTACAAGATTAATTCTATCTGCTGAAAGGTTATACTCCTTTAGGGTATTTCTTAATGATACAAAATCCTTACCCTCAATAATTGTAAGAAGGCTTTCAATCTTACTATCATCAAATCCAAAATCCTTAAATAATGTCTCAACAAATGTACCTGAACCAATATGGACTGTAAATTGCTTTAATCCAATTGCCTCAAGTGCTTCATATGAAAGCTTAATACATTCAATATCAGCCTTGATATTCTTAATACCAATAAGCTCAATACCAGCCTGTGTAAATACATGGCTCTTTCCTTGATATAGACGAGGATATCTAAATGTATTTGCAACATATGTGTACTTCTTTGGTACATTAGTGTTATTATCATGAGTTGCAACTACACGTGCAATAGATGATGTCATATCATTACGTAATGCAAGTAGCTCACCCTGTCTATTAATAAGGTTATAAAGTGATGGGCTTTGAATTCCATTTGATGATGTATAAACATCTAGATACTCAAATGTAGGAGTCTCAACTAAATTATATCCATATGATGTAAAAAGCTTTGTAAGTCTTTTCTCTATTTCCTTTTTAACTAATAATTCATTTCCAAGAAAGTCTCTAACTCCCTCAGATGTATGTAGCTTGTAATTCTTCATCATTACACCTCATCAACAACTTCTAAGCCTAAGCGCTTCGCAAGATTAATACTAAACTCAACATGATCTCCTGCAAGTCTCTTAGGATCATGTGAATCAATTCCGATTATATATTTAACTGGCTTATTCTTTATATACTCATAGAAATCAGGTCTTGGGTATCTTCCCTTACCATTACAATTAATCTCAACCAATACATTATATTTAGCACAGGCATCAATAATTCTATCAGCTACCTCCTTAGCCTTACTATCAAGAGCTATATCATCATAAAGATATAGATCTGGATGGGCTAATACCTTAAACATTCCAGTAGCTAAAGCTTTTTCAACAGCCTCTGCATAATAATCCATAGTATCATGGTTAATCTCTGCATATGTATCTATAAGCTTATCACCCTTATAAAAGAAATGGACTCCTAAAATTAAATACTCTACCTTACTATAAAGATTCTTATACCAATCAAGATAGCCATATAGAAACTCAGTCTCTAGACCAATTTTAATCTTAAGCTTATCCTTCTCTTGCTCCTGTAATCTTTTAAGCGGAGCAATGTACTCATGCTCCATAATATCAAGAGTCATATTCTCATAAGCATAAAGCCTTTTATTATCGACCTCATTAAAGGCCTCAAGAGGTAATGGTGCATGCTCACTAAACCCAAGAGCTTCATATCCTAGGCTTTCTGCCATATTAACATTATCTATGATTGAACCAACTGCATGACCACATAATTCTGTATGCATATGGTAATTCTTCTTTAATGGCATAAATACACCCCTCCTATCATAACATTTTATCATAAAGATAAAAAAATAACAACCGATTTAAGGCTGCATATGAAAAATAGGACTACACTTAGTGTAGCCCTAATCTATTATCTCTTAATGAATGCGTAAATCTCTTGAGCAACGGCACCACATGCAATAAGGAATGCACTAATACCAGCAAGGATTGCTCCCCATCCTAGATATACCTCACAATAGTAATTAAAATACTCAATTGATTGAGAATATCTAACAACCATGAACTCAGTAGTTCCTAAGAAAATGAATACTCCAGCAAATATTGCAAGAATTGCAATAATTGAATTGAAGATTACAGAAATCTTAGGGAAAATCATACTAATGATTCCAAGTAATCCTACTATTCCTAATAAAATTGCAATAGTAACTGAACCAACAGATGTATCAAACTCTGATCCATATCCGAAGAATGCATGGTATCCATCATATTTCATACTATCTAGGTCTAATCCCTTAATTGGGTCTATATTTAAGCAAGTTCCTGCAAAGCAAAGGAAAATTACTCCTATAAGCACTAACTCTACGATTGTAATAATTCTTTTAAAAGTCTTTGTATTCATAATAAAGCCTCCACTTGTTTAATTATAACATAAATAGGCAAAAATCCAATATCATTTTTTATAAATAAAAAAAGAATGGCATTTTTGCCATTCTTAATCTAGACTACTTCTTAACAAAGAACTCGTCTAAGCAAGCAACTGCTGCTGCACATAGTGCAAAAATTGCAGATACGATAGCTCCAGCTCCAAGGTCATAATAATCCTTAACATCAGAGAACTTAACATCATCTCCTGCAATGTTAGCCATAAAATCAGTGCATCCCATGAATAGGAAGATTCCAGCAAGTACACCACAAACAATAATGATGAAATTGAAAATCTTCATTTGCTTTGGCATAAAGAACTTTAATACTCCTGCACATACTATTACAAGTAATAGGATAAATGTAATAATTCCACCAGCTGATGCATCAAACCAATCAACAGTTCCGAAGAATACCTCATATCCTGACCAGTCATATTCAACTAATAATCCTTCATAGTGAAGTGCTGGTGCAAATAATAGTACTAAAGCTAGAACTCCAAGTACGATTTCGCAAATTGCAAATAATTGCTTCTTTGAAAGTTTCATTTTTTGTATCTCCTCTCTCAAAACTCAACAATATTATATCACTTAATAGACATTATTATCAATAAAAAGCAAAATAAAAAGGCACCTAAGTGCCTAATTATTACTTCTTTCTGTTAAGCATTGTATCAATAACTCCAAGAACTACATTAGCAAGACAGCATAATGCGGCCATAA
>JAILRQ010000110.1 GCA_024698125.1 Acholeplasmatales bacterium | reverse complement strand
CTTGATAGTAAGGAATATACATTAACATTTACAATAGGAGATACATTTAAGACATATAATAGAAGAGGAAAGGTATGTGGGTTAGTGAATAAGGATTTAGTAGTAAATCTTAAAATGCACTACGCATACATTTTAATGAATGAATATATTGAGGATATAGATTTCTTAAAATCAAGAAAAGAATATCGAAAAGGCTTGGATGGAATAACGGCAAGAACAAATACCACATCGTTAATGTTTATTAGTATTAATAGTGTAGGAGAATATAATTTAAATAAAATTGAGTTTACTAAGGATAGTGAATATTTAGGAATAGAAACAATTAATGTAGGGGACAAAGTAAGTGGAACACTTTCTTCACATGAAATGAAAAAATATTATATAAGCCTTGATTCATTAGGTGATTATGATGTTAATTTAAGTGAAGGATTAGAATATAATATTTATGATTATGAGTATAATGAAGTAGATATTAAGGATATAAATGGCGGAGAATATTATATTGATATAACAAATAATGAATCAAGTGATTTAGAATATACATTCTCTATAAATTATGGACAATTTAAAAATGGAGTTAATGTGTATGGGGGTGGTTATGAGGCACATTATTTATTTACTCCAAAAACAAGTGGTGTATATTATATTGATTATGAGAATGATTTAATAAATAATACATATGTAAAATATAATGATAAATATTATAGTGTCAGAGAACCATTTTATTATTCATCTAGTGAAGTATATGAAATAATAATAAAAAAACCAATTCATAATGAAACAACAATAAATTATACTTTGGTCAACGCAAATAGTAGTGAATCAAAATATAAAAGATATGAGATAACATCTTCAAATTCTTATGATGTAAGTGGAGGAGATTATTATGTATTACATGATAATCTTATAAGAGAAAAAGAAGATAATGATTATTTCTTCGCAGGAGATGTTGTATATTCACTAACTGAATTAACATTTGATGAAGCAGAATACAAATATACAATTAAGGTAAATGATTTATATATTGTTGAAAATCGTGGAACATTAAATGATCTTAGTGCAGGAGATACAATCTATAAGGTTGAATTATATAAGAAATTAAGTAGTGAAGATGGAATTGGGGAGTTAGTGGATTCAGTATGGTACGTTGATTTAAGGACATCTACTGAATACACATTTATAGAATCAAAACCGTTATGTATTATAGATAAAGATAATGAAGAATGTGATATACTAATAAATATCAAGATTACACCTTAAGATATTTCGGTTTTATAATAATAATTGTTGATGAAATCAAGGAAAAAAACTAATACTACACTATTAATGATTATTAGTATTAATGGTGTAGGGGATTAATTATATAAGAAATTAAGTAGTGAAGGTGGAATTGTGGGACATAACTAAATCATGTTATAAAAACGATGATGCCTATGGTAATTTAATTGTAATATTTGATTCAACTGATTATGATGTTACCATTTATATTAATTAGTCATTAAAAATATACAATTAAATAATTTTATGGTTGATTGAAGATGATAAAAGAAAGACCTTTTGCAGAATATGCAAAGGGTCTTTTGTAATTTATTATTTTAAATAAATATAATCTAAATATTTTTTAGCTCTATCATAAGCCCTATTTAAAGCTTTATTATATACTGCTTCAAATGGAGCTAGATTAATATTTTCACCGCTAAATTTGTTATAATAGAATTCCACATTTTTTTTATGGAAGACTTGCTGTAATCTATTTCTTTTTAAAGCCTTACTTAAAAGATTTAGATTTCTTTCAAGTACCTTTTCAGCAAGAGGGAAGCTTGTTTCCTTGTTTACTAAAAACTTAATAAAATCATATTCCTTAAACTCAACTACAAATGATTCATCAAACTCTTTTGCAAGATTTGTTACAGGGACTGAATGCTTTTTAGCAACCATATAATCAAGATCTCTTATATCCTCCTTAGAATAGGTAGATATTAAATCCTCTATTTCATCGTAAAGAGATTTTTGAATTATAAGAGATAGTCCAATTTGAATTATTTGAGTATCAAACTTTCTGGCTAATATATATTCATAGGTCGCAGCCTCTAGCTCATCAAGAGATTCTAGGAGTCTTTTTGATACATTATATTTATCTTCAATTGAAAGAATGTCTAGAATATTTGAGTATAAGAAGGATTTATTTGTCTTAAACATAGTACTACCATGTGCAAGAGATTGTCTTCTTTTTACTTCATATTCCTTATCAAGCATATCAAATATTTCATTATTAAATATGTATGATGTAAGAAGTAGTGGCATGTAATCGCCTCCTCTATATTCTTATTATATAAGAAAATTGAATAATTTGTTATCTTTACTTTTAAAAAAGTAACATTTATTGTAAAATATGTGTAAGGATGTGTTTTAAATGCTTAAGCTATCTAAAAAAGATTTTCAAACAATACAAATGCAAATGTACAATAAGGCACGTGATATAGATGTTGCCCTTTTTAACGTTATTTTTGATTCAAAGTTTCCAAAGGAGTTTTTAGCAAATGCCTTTACAGGATTTCAAAACAGGGATGGTGGATTTGCTCATGCTCTAGAGGTTGATAATTATAATAAGGATTCATCACTTGTTGAGTGTGTTGAAGCCCTAAGAATGGCTTCAATGGCTTTTGATAATATTTGTGATGATGAGATTTTAAATCAATCATTTAAAAAGCTATTTAATTATCTATATAATAGGCTTGATAAGTGGGAGGCACTTGTTTTAAGTAATAATTATGCTATTTGTGCTTCATGGTACAAGTATACAGAGGTTAATATTAAAAGATTCGGGGATGCCCCGACTCCTGCAATATTAGGATATACATTACTTTTAACTGATGGTAATAGTGTATATTATAAGAAGGCATGTGAAAAGAGTAAGGAGGTAGTTGCAAGATTTCTTGCAAAGACTGAGTTTACTCTTGAGGAGATTAAGTCATATAGAGTTTTATATGATGGAATAGTAAAGCATAATTTATTTAAAGATTTACAAGAGGAGTTTAAGAATAAGCTTTATAGTGTAGGATATGAAATGATGGAGAAGGATGAGACAAAGTTTAATACTATTTGTCTACTACCACTTGATATCTTTGCATCATACACTGGAGATAAGAGGTATGATGAGCTTATTGATAAGAATCTTGATTATCTAATTACATCTATTAAGCCTCATGGATTATGGGAGGCTCCATATGATTGGAGTGGTGAGATTGCAGAGGGTGCAACAGCTCAAATCAAGTGGATTGGTGTAATATCTGTAATTAATGCTTATTATTTAAAGAAGTTTAATAGAATTGAGGATTAATTATGAAAAGAATTGTCATAAAGATTGGTTCCTCATCACTTGTTAAAAAGGGTAAGCTTGATGAGGGAAGATTAGATTCTTTAATTAAAGAGATAAAAATGCTAAGGGATAATGATATTAAGTCTTGTATCGTTACATCTGGTTCTATAGCCTTAGGTGCATACTCTATTGGAGTTAAGCCAAAGGATATGAAGATGAAGCAGGCTTGTGCAGCACATGGTCAAGCAATACTTATGGAGGGATATATGAATGCCTCACTTAAGTATGGTATGAAGTGTGCACAAATACTTGTTAACCATGATGACTTTGAAAATAGAGAGCGTATGCTTAATCTAGAGAATACACTTAATACATTACTTGATAATGACATCATTCCAATTATTAATGAAAATGATGCCCTTGCAGTAGAAGAGATTAAGGTTGGAGATAATGACACACTTAGTGCTCTTATAGCTCCAATGGCATCAGCTGATATGCTAGTTTTATTATCAGATATTGATGGACTATTTACAGATAACCCTAAGACTAATAAGGATGCAGTTCTTATTAAGAGGGTTGATAAGATAACAGATGATATTAAGGCTATGGCTCATCCATCATCAACAGAGGTTGGTACAGGTGGTATGGAGACTAAGATTAATGCAGCTATTATAGCTACAACATCTGGTGTTGATATGATTATTCAAAATGCAAATGACCTTGAGGGTCTTCATAAGGCATTTAGTGATGATTATAGTGGTACACTATTTGTAAGAAATAGAAGCCTTAATGCTAGAGACCAATGGATTTTATTTAAAACAAGACCTACAGGATCTATTATTGTAGATGAGGGATGCCTTAAGGCTATCCTTAATAGAAAGAGCCTTCTTGCATCAGGTATTGTTGGTGTAAGTGGATTTATAATGGATGGAGACGTTGTAAATATTGTCTATGATGGAAGAGTATATGCAAAAGGAATATCAAACTTTGCAGATTATGATATATTAAAGATAAAGGGACATGCATCAAAGGATATTGCATCTATTCTTGGTCATAAGGCTAAGGGTGAGGTAATACATGCAAATGATATTGCCCTTTTAGAGGAGTAGATATTATGAGTAATTGGCTAGATATAGTTGATCGTGCTAATGAGGCTAAAAAGAAGCTTCCTCTAGCATCAAGTAAGAATAGAGTTCTTGCGATGGAGGCTATGAGTAAGGCACTTATAGACAACTGTGATTATATTTTAGAGCAAAATAAAATAGATTTAGAAAACGCAGTAAATATTACTCCCGTAATGAAGAAGAGGCTTTCTCTTACAAAGGAGAAGCTTATATCAATTGCAGAGGATGTAATAAGCGTATCAAAGCTTCCAGATCCTACTAATCAAACTCTTGAGGAGTTTACAAGACCTAATGGGCTTAAGATTAAGAAGGTATCTCAGCCATTTGGAGTAATTCTTACAATATTTGAATCACGTCCAAATGTTTGTGTAGATATTGCATCCCTTTCTATTAAGACCGCAAATGTTTGCGTTCTTCGTGGAGGAAAGGAAGCAAAGAATACTAATAAGGCTTTAGTTGATACAATTCGTAATGCTATTAAGGACTATATTCCAGAGGATAGCGTTAATGTGCTATTAGATACAACACATGATGATGTTGAGCAGATGCTTATGATGAAGGATAAGTTTGATCTTTGTGTACCTCGTGGTAGCAAGGGGCTTATAAATCATGTGGTAAATACTTCCCTTGTTCCGGTTATTGAAACAGGAGCTGGAGTATGTCATGTATTTATTGATGAATCAGCTGATTTAAATATGGCATATGATATCCTATTAAATGGTAAGACATCTAATCCTGCCGTATGTAATGCGACAGAATCCCTTTTAATTCACAAAAATATTAGTGATAAGGTTTTACAATTGCTAAAAGAGAAGAAGTTTGATACAATTGTTAGTGTTCACGGGGACGAGAATATTAAGAAATATTTAAACGCATCTCCAGTTGAATCATTTGATACAGAGTTTGATGATTTGTGTATCAATATAAAGATTGTTTCATCTATAGATGAAGCCATAGAGCACATATCTAAGTATGGTACTAAGCATAGTGAGGTTATTGTTACAAATGATGATAATAACGCATTAAAGTTTATGAATGAGATAGACGCAGCCTGCGTATATCATAATGCCTCATCAAGATTTACTGATGGTGGATGCTTCGGCTTTGGTGCTGAGCTTGGTATATCAACAGGAAAGCTTCATGCCAGAGGACCTATGGGTCTTAAGGAAATGATGACTTATAAATATTTAATATCCGGTAACGGACAAATTAGAAAGTGAGAAAAGTTATGAAAAAGAGACCAGTAATGTTAATTGTTATGGATGGATATGGACTTGCACCTGCTGGAGAGGGAAATGCTGTTTCACTAGCAAAGAAGCCAAATCTAGACAGACTAATGAGTGAGTATCCTCATTGTACAATCACTGCTTCAGGAGAGGCAGTAGGACTTCCCGAGGGTCAAATGGGAAACTCTGAGGTAGGACATATGAACCTTGGAGCAGGAAGAATTGTATATCAATCTTTAACAAGAATTAATGTAGCTATTAAGAATGGAGAGTTTGCTAAGAACGAGGCTATTCTTGCAGCTATTAAGAATGCAAAGGATAATAATAAGAAGGTACATATCCTAGGACTATGCTCTACAGGAGGAGTACATTCACACACTAACCACATCAAGGCTATCGCAAAGGTTTGCGAGGATAATGGGCTTGATAAGGTATACTTCCATGCCTTCCTTGATGGACGTGATACAGCACCTAACTCAGGAGCTGGATTCATGGAGGATGTATTAAAGCAAAAGAATATTTCAGTTGCTACAGTTTCAGGACGTTATTATGGTATGGACCGTGATAAGAACTGGAATCGTGTACAATTAACTTATGATGCAATGACACAAGCAATCGGAGAGAAGTTTGATGATGCAGTAGTTGGTATTAAGACTTCTTATAAGAGAGGAAAGCTTGATGAGTTCGTAGTACCATTTGTAGTAGATGAGACTGGAGTTATTGAGGATGGAGATTCAGTAATTTTTGCTAACTACCGTCCAGATAGAGCTATCCAAATTGCAACAGCTCTATCTAACCCTAAGAAGACTCAAAATATGCTTAAGAATGAGTTCGATGCAAAGCTTGATATTGAAAAGGGACCTAAGTCTACATTCTTCGTATCAATGATGCATTATTCAGATACAGTTAAGGGTCTTGTAGCCTTCGAGCCAGTTGAGCTTACAAACCTTTATGGAGATATCGTTGCTGATGCAGGACTTACTCAGCTTCGTATTGCTGAAACAGAGAAGTATGCACACGTTACATTCTTCTTTGATGGAGGAGTAGATAAGGAAATTGATGGTGCTGACCGTGTCCTTGTTAACTCACCAAAGGTTGCAACTTATGACCTTCAACCAGAGATGAGCGCATATATCGTATGTGATAAGGTTCTTGATGCTATCAAGTCTGAGTCATATGATACAATAATCCTTAACTTCGCTAACTGCGATATGGTTGGACATACAGGAGTTATCCCTGCAGCTGTAAAGGCAGTAGAGGTAGTTGATGAGTGTGTAGGTAAGGTTGTTAGTGCCTTAGAGGCATGCGGTGGAGTTGCAATTATTACAGCTGACCACGGAAATGCTGAAAAGATGCTTGATGAGAATGGAGATCCATTCACAGCACATACTACAAATCCAGTACCACTTATTGTAACTGATAAGTCAGTAAAGCTTCGTAAGGAAGGAATTCTATCAGATATTACTCCAACTCTATTAGATCTATTAGAGCTTGAGGCACCAGCTGATATGACTTCAAAGTCATTAATTATTAAGTAATTATAAATAAAGTCTTATTACACAATTGTGTTTTAAGACTTTTTTATTTTTTTAAAATGATAATATTGATTTCTAAAAAAATATACGCTATTATTAAGTAGTGGGAAAAAGAAAAGAGGCATATATGAAGGGATTAAGAGTTTTATTTAGTTTGTTTGTCATAGGGACAATAATTTTTTTTGCTGTCTAACAATAATGAGTTAAAGGCCGCAAGTCAGATTACAGGGGAAACATATAGTGATTATTATGAAAATAGTGATCTCGTATATGATATGAGTGATTTATCAAATATCACACCATATCTTTATAATAATGAAGAGGTATTAATTGATGATTATAATGATAAATTATTTAAATCAAATTTGAAAATTTCAGCAGCTGCAACAAGGGCTACAGCATATGGCGATGATCCAATAGTTAATATTATACCTAAGGAATTATTTACAAAAGAGGTAAATATTACAATTTGCAGTGGAGAAGAATATGTTTATGCAATTGAAACAAAATATGTTGATTATAGTAGAAGCCCATATTATGAATCTCATGTAATGGTCATAGATATCGATAATAACATTAAAAATAATAGCTTTGACATTGAAAGCAATCTTATAAAAGTAAGCATTACAAAACTTTTTGAATATAATTATTTAACTTTGCTAAAGGAATATGATTATGGTAATCCTGAAGGATTAAGAGATACTGTTAATTTTAATTCATTTATTAAAGTGGAAAAGTTTGATGATGATTATATAGTTGTTCCAAAGCCAACTGATAGCTCTATGATGAATTTTTATAGTCTTAATGAATGGACATTAAATAATATTAATGTAATAGGTTCGTTAAAAAACATTAATGCATTAAATGTATATGATGAAGATTATTGCTTGTCTGATGATAAGGGTTTATTCTTTATAGGTAGTGGAGTGGAATATAATTGTCATAGCATTGTATTTGATGAAGCTATTGATTTTAAGCAAGCGCTCTTAAGTATGACTGATTACTTATCATATATTCCAGGATTATCAGAACTAAAGCTTGTAGGTACTGCAGTATCAGCAATTAACTTAGGTAATTCATTGGTTGGGACATTTAAAAATTTAGCAAGCACATCAAGTTCTATAATTGAGAATACTTATACATCAAACGCATCATTTGCGAGCCCAGATCACTATTATTATTCAACAACGCAAGGACAAATTAAAAATTATTCTGAATTAATAAAAAGTGAGAGTGCGCATATTTATACAATCCCATTAACTAAAAATTCGGATTATGCTGAAATAGATTTTCATTATAGTTATACAAATGAAGTAGCAACAATGTTTAGCCAATTAGTAAGTTTTGATTTTACAATTGGTAAGGATGTATATAGTGTAGTTAGTGGAAAAGAATCCGCCATTGGTGTAAAAAATGTTGATATTGATACCACTGATTATATATCAAATGAATATAATTGTATTGGTGGGAAAACAGTTTATAATATCACACCTCAATATTCTCAAAATTATAGTATTAATTGTGGTGAAAATGATGTTATAATATATGATGTAAATCAAAATATAGTATCTACATCAAAGAATTGTTATTTAGAGAAGAATAAAACATATAGTATATATGTTATTAATAATAGTGATGAAAGTATAATATATGATTTCTTTATGTCAGGATATGACATATCAAAAAGACCTTGGCTTGATTCACTAGAATCAGCTCAATACACATTTATATCTAATATAAATGGTGTTAGATGTATTACATCAAATTATGATTTAGAAGGTATGGATTTGATGTTTTTTAATGAAGGTAATGTATATCAAATCATAATTACAAATAATACTAATACAACAGGTCAAATAGAGCTTAATTTGAATGAAATTCCTGATGCAATAATTGATAGCGAAGGTCAAATATCAAATGACAGTAAAAGTAAATATGTAAGATTTAATGAAGATGAAGGAATGTATTATATCCATTATGTAGCTAATTCGTGTACTTATTATGGCATCAATAATTGGAAAGTAGTAGATTTTAATTTGAAAGTTTTAAATCATAAGGCAGGTAAAGAGTTTTATCTTATTAAAGATAGTGTCGTATCTATAGAAAAGATGGAGTATAATATCTTAGCTTCATTTGATAATACTACATATGAAACATCTGATGTCATATATACTACGAAGGTACAAAATAAATTTTTCTTCTTTGGTAAAAATGAAACTGATTATGTTTATGATATCGATGTGTGTACATATAAGCCTATCCATTCTATTGATTTTAATGAATATGTGAATGGATATTTATTATTTGATGAAGGTAATTATGATAAATATAAAGCGACAATTTCTTTAAATGTCTATAAAAATAATGAATGGATAGGAAATTTTTCCTTTAGTATGTATTTCTATTACTTACCTTCTACCCTTAGAATTGATTCGTCATTTAACTATAGATTTGATACTCAAAGTGTTAAGTTTAATGTAGATTTGTATTTTAATGATGCATTTAATTACATAAATTATAAACTATATTGTGATGGTAAAGAAATTAACAATAATAGTAGTTTGAGTTTGACTTTTGATGTACCTTTTAATAATATAATTTTAAACATTAATAAAGAATATATACTTGAGTTTGATGAACAGTTTAATATAAACATGTTAGACTGGGCTTATAATAGCGATTATATAAAGGTTGAAAATAACAAAATAATTATTAGTATCAAAATGTTTGAAGAAATAACGCAAAATGGAATAAAATATTATGGTATCTCAAAGGAATATCAATTATATTATGCATTATCATATTCACAATATGGATCATTTTCATATTCAGACTATGTAAATGATGATATAGAAATATATGGTGATATTAATGATTTGAGATTAATGTTACTTAATGATATAACTTGTACTAGTGAGTTTAAAATAAGTAATAAGGTAATATTTGACGGTGTGCTTTGTGGTAATGGTCATACAATTAGTAATTTGAATGTTTGTATAGACTATTCGTCACATGCAAAGGGTATATTTGCTCAAAATTATGGATATATACATGATGTTGATTTTATTAACTGCACATTAAAAATTGGTGCTGTAAAACGATGGAATACAACTGCTGGATTAATTACTGCTAATAATTATGGAATCATAGATGTAACAATATCAGGTACTTGTTTATACATATATAATGGAGATAATATGTCAAAAACTTTATCTTCAACAACATTATATTTTTGATGAGGAGGATTAATTATGAAATTATTAAAAAGATTTTTACTAAGTTTTATAATTTTAATACCTTTCTTAGCATCATGTTCAAATGATTCAGATACTAATGAAAAAGATGAATACGGGTCCTATTTATATTTAGAATACGCATTATCTATGCAAAACTTTGAGCTTGGAGCTGAAAGAGAAATAAGGAATATCCATTTTACAACTGAAGGATATAACTATTATGGAGATTTTCAAATATTAATAGATGATACTGTAATATTTGATATGGCTGATTATGATTATTTCTTACCAGCAACAGATGATTTATGTATACCTGTAGATATTAATCCAGAGGATGATAATAAGATTAGAACTATTAATGGAGATGGAGCCATAAATATGGCTTCATCTCCAGAAAATACAAATACTACGATTTCAGATATGACTGAAGGTAATATTGAGTTATTATCAGGATTTGAAGGAAATGTAGAAGGTATTGAAGGCCTTGAGATTAAAAAAGGAGATAATAAGTTAGTTTGTAGTGGAATAAG
>JAILRQ010000013.1 GCA_024698125.1 Acholeplasmatales bacterium | reverse complement strand
ACCTGTTGCGGCATACTCTCCTATAGCGTGCTTCTTATTATCAAGGTTTAATATAATAATTACTCCTCCTGCTTGATATTCCCCAAGGAAATCTCCAGCAGCTCCACCTGCAACTATTACAGGTATTTTATCCTGGTAGCTCTTCATATGAATTCCTGTACGATATCCACAGTCTCCATCAATATAAATCTCTCCACCACGCATTGCATATCCAACAGTATCCCCTGCGTGACCATGAACGATTATTTCACCATCGTTCATTGTGTCACCTAGGGCATCTGATGTATTTCCATAGATGTCAATTACTGAACCATCAAGATAGCATCCACAGGCATTACCTATAGTACCCTCTAGGATAAAGTGCTTACCTTGTGATGATGCGGCTATATATCTATGTCCTAATACATTTTTAATTGTTATTTCCTTATCCTTTGTCTCTCTTACAAGACTATTAACCTCATCGAATGTTTTATTTAGTGCATCAATCATTTTCATCACTCTCCTGCATGCTTAATTCCAAGGATTCTTAGCTCAGCATCATTTAAATCATATCCACGAAGCATTAATCTATTACCCTTTAATGCTTCGATGGAATTGATTCCCATTCCACCAAGTATTTCCTTAATCTCTCTTGTCCATGCTGTAACTAGGTTTACAAGACGCTCTGTACCAATTTTTGGATTAAGTCTCTTTGCAAGCTCAGGGTTTTGAGTTGCAATTCCCCAGTTACACTTACCACTCTTACAGTCTCTACATAAATGACATCCAAGGGCAAGTAGGGCTGTTGTACCGATGTATACGGCATCAGCTCCAAGAGCTATTGCCTTTACTACATCAGCACTAGATCTAATACTTCCTGATACTACTATTGATACATTACCTCTAATACCTTCCTCACGAAGTCTTTGGTCTACTGCAGCTAGTGCTAGCTCAATAGGAATACCAACATTATCTCTAATTCTTGTAGGAGCAGCACCAGTACCACCCTTATATCCATCAATTGCGATAATATCTGCTCCACTTCTTGCAATACCAGAGGCAATAGCAGATATATTATGTACTGCTGCTACCTTAACGATTACAGGACGAGTATAGCCTGTAGCCTCCTTTAATGAATATACAAGCTGACGTAGGTCCTCAATTGAATAAATGTCATGGTGAGGTGCTGGAGAGATGGCATCACTACCCTCTGGTATCATACGAGTTCTTGATACGTCTCCAATAGTCTTAGTACCTGGTAGATGTCCACCTACTCCAGGCTTTGCACCCTGACCCATCTTTATTTCAATTGCAGCTCCAGCGTATAGGAAGTCCTTATATACTCCAAATCTTCCTGATGCTACCTGTACAATTGTGTTATCTGTATATCCCTTAAGCTCCTCGTGAAGTCCTCCCTCACCAGTGTTATAGAATATACCAAGCTGTCTTGCTGCCTCAGCTAAAGCCTTATGGGCATTAAGTGAGATTGCTCCATAGCTCATACCTGCAAACATAATAGGTGTTTCAAGCATTAGCTGTGGTGCCATCTTAGTGATAAGCTTACCATCCTTATCACGCTTAATATCATTGGCCTTCTTACCAAGGAAAACACGAGTCTCCATTGGCTCTCTTAGTGAATCTATTGGTGGGTTTGTAACCTGTGAGGCATTAATAAGCATATGATCAAAGTAGTTCTTAGTCTTATTAGGATTTCCCATTGATGATAATAGAACTCCTCCAGTTTCACTTTGCTTATAGATTTCGTGTATTAATGACTCACTATAGTTAGCATTCTCACGAAGATGATTTTGACTGCGTCCAATTTGTAATGCCTTTGTAGGACAGATTGATACACATCTTTGACAGTCAACACACTTTGTGTTGTCTGCAATCATCATCTTAAGCGTCTCATCATATTGGTGTACACCATATGAGCATTGCTTCTCACATGCTCTACAGTTTGTACACTTATGTGGATCACGTATAATTTCAAATTCTGGATAAATATAACCTTCGTTCATACACTAGGCCTCCTTTCTTAAAGTTACAACCACTGGCTCTCCACCACGTGGTGAATATACACTATCAAGATTTGGCTCCATGCTTCTTATTGCGCATTCCTCAGAACCAAAATAAACCATATCATCCTTGTATCCGACAACAAGGCTTCTTAGCTTTAATCTATCGTTTAAAGCCATAAGACCACCGTCGAATCCAACAATGATTGAGAATGGTCCTGTAACAAGTAGAGAAGCATATGTATTACGTAGGAATGTATACTTCTCCTTTAGCTCCTCTGGCATTCTATCAATTTCATCCCAGAATGGAGCTGCCATAACTGCAGCTACCTCCTCTAGGGTTAAATGCTCTCTTCTAAGTAGGAAATCAATTATATAGCACATAACCTCAGTATCTGTTTGAAGGTTGCACTTATAACCAAACATTTCCATATATCTTCTATTAGCATCATATGAAGAAATCTCTCCATTATGAACAATAGAGTAATCTAGTAGAGCAAATGGATGTGAACCAGCCCACCATCCTGGTGTGTTGGTAGGGTAACGTCCATGTGCTGTCCACATATATCCCTCATATGTCTCAAGCATGAAGAACTCACCAACATCCTCAGGGAATCCTACTGCCTTAAATACTCCCATATTCTTTCCTGATGAGAATACATAGGCTCCTTCTATTTCAGTATTTATACGAGTTACAATACGTGCTACGTATTCCATCTCGTCAAGCTCTGAATCCTTTAATCTATTTAAATTTGGCTTGGCAAAGTATCTCCAAATTAATGGCTTATTCTTAATAGCCTCAATCTTACGTGTAGGGATGATAGAATATGATACAATCTCAAACATCTTTGAGATATATTCCTCACACATATTCTTTGATGTCTCATTATCATAGAATATATGTAGTGCATAGTAGTCAGCATATTCAGGATATATACCATATCCTGCAAATCCTCCACCAAGACCATTTGATCTATCATGCATAGTACGCATTGCATCAACTATCTTTTGTCCATTAAATCTTTTACCATCCTTACTGATCATTGCAGCTATTGCACATCCAGAGGGGTTTCTAAATTGTCCTTCCTTTAACATAAATATAAATCACCTCATTGTAATTGTACTTTTCCCTTATTTATTTATATAAGGTTAGAAAAACAAAAAAGGCGTTCAAAAAACAGATAGATATACCATCTATTTCTTGAACCCCGTTGTTCATACTACAAAGATAACACTAGAATATTATGCAGTCAACAAGATTTTGTTTCAAAAAGGGGTAAAATAAATAAAATTCATAAAATAGGTAGTTCAAAAAATTTAATTCGTGAAATTAGTGTTTTTACCACCTCAAATGAATTATGTTAGGCAATAAAAGGGGTGTTTTGGGGTGTTTTCTTAAATAAAAAACAAAAACTATGGGTTTTGAAAAAATAAAATTTTGTTTTGTGTGTTTTATTTGACGTGTTACAAAAATGTCGTTGACTATTGTGATTTCAAGTAATACAATTAGGCTATCAAAAGCAATGGTGCTTCTGGGATATAGTGTCCCGGAGGCACCTTTTTTGTTTTGATAGTGTTTTTAAGGAGGATATATAAAATATGGAACAAATCACAGATTATTTTGGATCCTTAGTATTTAATGATGAGGTTATGAGAAACAGACTTCCTAAGGATACCTACAAAACACTTAAGAAGACTATTACAGAGGATAAGGAGCTTGACATCAGTGTTGCGAACATCGTAGCTGAGGCTATGAAGAACTGGGCACTTGAGAATGGTGCTACACACTTCACTCACTGGTTCCAGCCAATGACTGGAATCACTGCTGAAAAGCATGATTCATTTATCTCACCTATTGATGGTGGTAAGGTTGTTCTTGAGTTTAGTGGAAAGGAGCTTATCAAGGGAGAGCCTGATGCTTCTTCTTTCCCAAGTGGAGGAATTAGATCTACATTTGAGGCAAGAGGATATACAGCATGGGATCCTACATCATACGCATTTATAAAGGATAAGTGCTTATGTATTCCTACAGCATTCTGCTCTTATGGTGGACAAGCACTAGATAAGAAGACTCCACTACTAAGATCAATGCAAGCTTTATCAAAGCAAGCAGTTAGAGCATTACACCTATTTGGAAATGAGGATGTAATTAGCGTTAAGACAACAGTAGGTCCTGAGCAAGAGTACTTCCTTGTTGATAAGGATTTATATGAAAAAAGACCTGACCTAGTTTATACAGGTCGTACTCTTATCGGAGCTAAGTCTCCTAAGGGTCAAGAGCTTGCTGATCACTACTTTGGTGTAATCAAGACTCGTGTTAAGGACTTCATGGAGGACTTAAATAAGGAATTATGGAAGCTTGGTATTTTAGCTAAGACTGAGCATAATGAGGTTGCTCCTGCACAGCATGAGCTAGCTCCTATATTTGCTACAACAAATGTTGCAGCTGACCATAATCAATTAACTATGGAGATTATGCAAAAGGTTGCAAAGAGACATAACATGGTATGTCTTCTTCATGAAAAGCCATTTGCTTATGTTAATGGATCTGGAAAGCATAACAACTGGAGTATGTCAACAAACACTGGTGTAAATCTACTTGAGCCAGGAGATACTCCATCAGAGAATGCACAATTCCTTCTATTCCTTGCTGCTACTATTAAAGCAGTTGATGAATATCAGGATTTACTTCGTATCTCTGTTGCAAGTGCTGGAAATGATTTCAGACTTGGAGCTAACGAAGCTCCACCTGCAATCATCTCAATCTTCCTTGGAGATGAGCTTGATGCAGTATTAAAGGGAATTGCTGAGGATAAGGTATATAAAGGAAAGAAGCAAGCCTTAAAGATTGGTGTAGATGTACTTCCACCTCTACCTAAGGATACAACTGATAGAAACAGAACTTCTCCTTTCGCATTTACAGGAAATAAGTTTGAGTTCCGTATGCTTGGATCAAATGAATCAATTTCTTGTGCAAACATTATGCTAAACACAGCAGTTGCTAAGGAGCTTGATGAGTTCTGTAATGTACTTGAGGGATCTAAGGATTTCGATAAGGATCTACATGAGCTTATTAAGAAGACTATCATTGATCATAACAAGATTATCTTCAATGGTAATGGATATACTGATGAGTGGGTAAGTGAGGCCGAGAAGAGAGGATTATTAAATCTTAAGTCTACTCCAGAGGCTTTAGCTCACTACATTGATAAGAAGAATCTAGACCTATTAAGTAAGTATGAGGTATTTACTGAGGAGGAAACTCATGCTCGTTATGAGATCAACCTTGAAAAGTACTATAATGTTGTACACATTGAAGCACAAACTCTTGTTGATATGATTGAGCATGGTGTAATTCCAGCTTCAGTTAAGTATGAAGCATCTCTTCTTAAGGAATACAAGCTTAAGAAGGAGGCTGGTATTGAATCAGCCTATGAGTGTGAGGCTATAAATACTATTTCTACTCTTGTAGATAAGGTATATGCTTCATTAAAGGAATTAAAGAAGGATATTACAGAGACTCCAGAGTTTAAGGACTCACTAGAAAGAGGAATGTATTATAGAAAGACTGTTCTTGCTAAGATGACAGAGGTTAGAGAGTATGCAGATGCTCTTGAGGAGAATGTATCTAAGGAAGCATGGCCATATCCTTCATATGGAGACCTATTATTCGGGGTTAAGTAATATTAAAGTTTAAGGAAAAGGGGTATTTAAAATGGATTTTGGTATTTGGTTTTTAATTGGTGCAGCCTTAGTATTCTTTATGCAGGCTGGATTTGCAATGGTTGAGACAGGATTTACTCGTGCTAAGAACGCAGGAAATATCATTATGAAGAACCTTATGGACTTCTGTATTGGTACATTTGCCTTCTCAATCCTTGGTGCAGGATTAATGCTAGGAGAGGATAAGCTTGCAGGTCTTGTAGGTTTACCTAACCTAGGTATGTGGAATGATTTTGCTAACTATGATTGGTCATCTTTTGTATTCAATCTAGTATTCTGTGCAACTGCTTCTACTATTGTATCTGGAGCTGTTGCTGAGCGTACAAAGTTTAGCTCATATTGTATTTATTCACTTATTATTTCACTTGTAATTTACCCAATCGAGGCTCACTGGGTATGGGGTGGAGGATGGCTAAGCCAACATGGATTTATTGACTTCGCTGGTTCTGCTTGTATTCACTCAGTTGGAGGATTATGTGCACTTATTGGTGCTATTATGATTGGTGCTCGTACTGGAAAGTACATTAGAGATGATGCTGGTAAGGTTGTTAAGGTTAACGCTATTCAAGGTCACTCTCTAACTCTTGGAGCTCTAGGATGCTTCATCCTATGGTTCGGATGGTATGGATTTAACGGAGCTGCAGCTCAAAGCTTAACTGAGCTTGCTCAAATATTCGCTACTACAACAGTAGCTCCAGCATTCGCTACAGTTGCTTGCTTAATCTTAACTTGGGTTAAGAATGGTAAGCCAGATGTATCTATGTGCTTAAATGCTTCACTTGCTGGACTTGTAGCTATTACTGCAGGATGTCAAGCAGTTGACTATATAGGAGCTGCAATCATTGGTATTGTTTCAGGAATCCTTGTTGATGTTGCCGTTGAGGTAATTGATAAGAAGTTCCATGTTGATGATCCAGTTGGAGCTATCGGAGTACACTTCGTAAATGGAGTATTCGGAACAATTGCTGCTGGTCTATTTGCTACATCTAAGTCAGCTCTTGGAGTTGATGGTCCTATCTATGCATTAATTCATGGAACATCATTTGTTGATGGATTACAGGTTCTAGGATGGCAATTCCTTGGAATCTTCTGCATCCTTCTTTGGACAGGTGCTACAATTACTCTTACATTCTTCGTATTAAAGAAGACAGTTGGACTTCGTGCTTCTGTTGAGGATGAAATCAAGGGTATGGATTTATCAGAGCATGGTATTGTTGCTTACGCAGACTTCGTACCACAGGTTGAGTCAATTGACTATACTGGTGCTATCCAAGTTATTGGAGAGGTTCCTGAAGCTGAAGCTGTTGAGGTTAAGAAGATGGATATCGCAACTGAGGTTGATGTACCATCATCACTTCCTCAAACTAACCTTCATAAGGTTGAAATCATTTGTAAGGAAAACATGCTTGATGCATTAAAGAATGCTATGAACTCTATTGGAGTATCTGGTATGACTGTAACTCATGTAATGGGTTGTGGTGTTGAGCGTGGTAGACAAGAGTTCTACCGTGGAGTTGCTGTAGAGGTAACACTTCTACCTAAGGTACAGGTAGAAATGGTAGTATCAACAGTTCCTGTTGAAAAGATTGTAGATACTGCTAAGCGTACTCTATACACTGGACATATCGGTGATGGTAAGATCTTCGTATATGACGTAAGAAATGCTATCAAGGTACGTACTGGTGAAGAGGGGAGCGCAGCCCTACAGGATGCTAAATAATTTTGGTAATCTGTGATTAGATTATAAGGAGTTTGTGCCTACATTGGTATGTGGGCACAGATTTCCTATTTTAAAGGAGATAAGATTTATGTGTAGTATAATGGGTATTTATGGAGATATCGACTACGATACGTTTAAGAAGGGTCTTGATGAGACAATATCAAGAGGACCTGATATGCAACGTATTGTAGCACTTAAGAAAGGATATCTAGGATTTAATAGACTTGCTATAATGGGTCTTAATGAGGCTGGTATGCAGCCATTTAGTATGGACCAATCATATGTAGTATGTAATGGAGAAATCTATGGCTTTAGAAAAGCCAAGGATGAGCTAATCAAAAAGGGATATAGCTTTAAGAGCGATTCAGACTGTGAAATTATTCTTCCTCTATATAAGGAAATGGGCGTAAGCATGTTTAAAACTCTTGATGCTGAGTTCGCAATGATTATCTATGATAACCAAAACGATAAGATTATTGCAGCTCGTGATCCTATTGGTATTAGACCACTTTACTATGGATATTATAATAATACTATTGTGTTTGCTTCAGAGCCTAAGAATATTATAGGAATTGTAGATAAAATCCTTCCATTCCCACCAGGACATTACTATATGGATGGAGAGTTCATCAAGTATAGTGATGTATGTGAGGTTAAAGAAATTAACCCTACACTTGAAGAAGCCTTTAAGGAAATACATGACAAGCTTGAGGCAGGTGTATTAAAGAGACTTGATTCAGACTCTAAGGTAGGATATTTACTATCTGGAGGACTTGATTCCTCTTTAGTATGTGCAATTGCAGCAAAGCATTCTAAAAAGCCAATTAAAACCTTTGCGATTGGTATGGATACAGATGCAATTGATTTAAAGTATGCACGTATCGTTGCAGACTATATCCATTCTGATCATACTGAAGTCATTATTACACGTGATGATGTAATTAATGCCCTAAAGCATATCATTAAGATACTTGCAACATATGACATTACAACAATAAGAGCATCTGTTGGAATGTATCTTATCTGTAAATATATTCACGAGCACACTGATGTAAAGGTTCTTCTTACAGGAGAAATATCAGATGAGCTATTTGGTTATAAATATACTGACTTCGCTCCTAATGCTTTAGAATTCCAAAATGAAGCTATTAAGCGAATCAGGGAAATCCATATGTATGACGTACTACGTGCAGATAGATGTATATCTGCAAACTCACTTGAGGCACGTGTTCCATTTGGAGATCTTGATTTTGCTCGTTATGTAATGAGCTTAAATCCAGAAATGAAAATGAACAAGTACAACAAGGGTAAGTACCTACTTCGTATGGCCTTCCAGGGCGATTATTTGCCACAATCCATCCTAATGCGTGAGAAAGCCGCATTTAGTGATGCTGTAGGTCATTCAATGGTTGATGATATTAAAGAATACGCAAGCTCTTATTATAGTGACGAAGAGTATAGCACAAAAATCACAAAGTATTCCTTTAATCCCCCATTCACAAAGGAATCATTACTATATAGAGAGATATTCGAGAAATATTATCCAAATCAACCCCAAATGATTAAAGACTATTGGATGCCTAATAAAAAATGGGAAGGATGTAACGTCAACGATCCTTCCGCAAGAGTACTCTCTAACTATGGAGATAGTGGAAAGTAAAAACATATACTACTTCTAAGATTGTGGAGTATAATGGATTAGCTAAATGCTAATCCATTTTTCTATTATTTCCTAATATAAAAGATGTTAAATAATATGGGAATGTATATATTTTTTCTTTATACCCTATATTATTTTTACTTAATTTTATTAATTGCTTTATATGATACTTATCATAATTATCTAAAATAGTTGTAGCTGACTTTGTTTGTCCAGTTTTAGATTTAACCTCTACCAAGCATATATCTTGATTATATTTTTGTATAAAATCAATTTCTAATCCAGAATTTTTATGAAAATAGTAAAGTTTTTTGTTGGCTTTATTTAGAGCATCAGCAACAACATTTTCATATATTGCACCTTTACCATTGCCCATTTTTCCATTAATTATATCATCAGGAATATCATCATCTAGCATTGCTAAATAAAGGCCAGTATCATTTACATATATCTTAAATACATCCTCTATAGCAAAATGATCAAAAGGTAATTCTAGAGTTGATAGATTATGGCATAATGATATTAAACCATAATCTTCAAGCCACTCAATAGCTGTTTTATATTCCCTTCCTTTTGCATTTTTTGATATGCTAGAATACTGGAATTTTTGATTCTCTTTAGCTAATTGTCTTGGGATAGAATAAAAAGTCTCTAATATCTTAGTTTTAGCATTATTATCAACTACAACTTCATTGTTATCGTTTAAATGAGTACCAAAATCAGCTTCATAATCACTCAAAATTCTTTTTTGTATTTTTCTAACCTGATTAAAATCATTTGATTCAATATATTTTGCCACAACCTCTGGCATTCCTCCAACAATTAAATACTTATTAAAGTACTTTAGCATTTCATTATGTATAAATGTTTGAATAGGGGTCAATTGAATAACATTCTCTTTTATCCTATCAAGGAAATTTGAATCAACACCATTAGCCCATAAAAACTCTTCATAATCCATAGGCTTCATTTCTAAATAATCTTCAAACCCAACAGGAATCCCTCTTGATGGTTTTACAGTTGTTCTATAGTTTTTTATTCCAAGTAAAGATCCAGTAGCAATAACATCATATCTACCATCTAATGCAAAATATTTTAATGAAGCTCTTGCATTAGGACAATCCTGTATTTCATCAAAAATAAATAGGGTATCATTTGGTAATAATTTAGCATCCTTCTTCTTTAATGTAATGGCGAATGTTATTTGATCAATGTCAAAATCGCCATCAAAAATTGAATGTAAGCTAATATCCTTTCTAAAATCTAATAATATAACAGATTTATAATTATTCTTTCCAAATTCCTCAGCTATAGTAGTCTTTCCAATTTGTCTTAACCCTTTAATTATTAATGGCTTATGACCCTTAGTTTTTTTCCATTCTAACATGTCTTCATAAATTTTTCGTTTAAACATAGCCATCACTTCCTCTACAAAAATAATATACTATTTCTTAAGAAAAATCAATATGATTACACTTTTTTCAAGGGAGTTTTGTACTTTGTTTACACTTTTTTCAAGGGAGTTTTGTACTTTGTTTACACCTTTTTCAAGGGAGTTTCTAATTTATCTTGAACCTATAGATACAAAAAAAGAGCAGATAAACTGCTCTTAAGCCTCTACTTTTCTATAGGCTAGTGCTCTATATATAGTATTAAACACAATAGTTATTACAAGAATTCCTGCTCCAATACCAAGAGATGAATACATAACATCCATCAAATATCCCTTAGCTCCTACCTGATTGTTCCATAGGGCGTATATTGTATAATATAATAATCCTCCTGGAACTAAGGCTAGGTTAGTTGTAAGAAGACATACAATTGTAGGCATCTTAAATATCTTAGCTACAAGCTCTGAATATAATGCTCCTGCAAGCTGTGCCACAAATATGTTTGCTAGAAGTGAATCATAGTAATGATCCATTAAAACATACACTCCTGTAACAATAAAAGCTCCTACTGCTACAAATGGAAGCCTCTTAAGCTTTACACCAAATATAATAGAGAATGCTACTCCTCCTATTATTGCCATAAGGATTGTTATGGCTTCATTATGGAAGGAATAGAAATCCATATTATAATTGAAAAGCGCAATAGGAATTGAAAATCCAATAACAATAGCTAGGGCTATTATAATTGATTGGAATATTCTTATAGCACCACTTATAAGATCTCTCATCATAAGCTCACGGAAGGCTATACCAAATTCCTTTCCAGGAATAAGGAGCATAACTGCTCCAATCATGATATAGGATATATGATCTCCTATATGCATGTAATATAGGGCTACCGATAAAAATCCACCAAACATTGAAAGTATTAGGGTATTAAATATCTTATAATGTCCAATACGGCCTAATGTAAATAATAGTATTGCAAGTATTAGTGAAACTATACCAGATGCAAATCCATCTGCTATATTTCCACCATACATAATAGCAAATGCGAAGCAGCCTATAAATGCCGCAAAGCATTTAAGATATATCATCCACTTAGGATCCTTTGTCTTATCAAAGGCTCTAATCATCTTATATACCTCTGCTACATCAGGAGTATTTTCACAGATATCTCTAGACATACGGTTTAAATCCTCTATACGACCAATATTTAATGATTGGTCATATATTCTTCTCATCTTAGTTGTAAACCAATCATCCTTAGTCTCAAGGGTAGCCTCAATCTTTGTAGGGATTGCAAATACATCTACGCTTTCTGCTCCATATGCCATACATATATGAGTTACAGTTTCCTCAACACGTGATATTTCTGCACCATTTTGTAATAGTCTTATCGCAATACCAAGCGCACAATCTAATAGCTTTTTATAATCAGTATTCTTTTCTAGCTGCACAAATATCACCTCTGGCTATATTATAAATCTTTAAAGAATAAAATCAATTATAATAATTAATAATGTGCTATAATATAAAAGACTTGAGGTGATTTAATATGATTCATCCAATTAAACATTTCCTAACTATAACTCATCACCGTCATATGGTTATGAGATACTGCTTTAAATGTGGTCTTTATAGACAGGGCTTAGTACATGATTTATCTAAGTATTCTATTACTGAGTTTTGGAGAGGTGCTAAGTATTATGCAGGAGGAGTTAAATCTCCACATCCTAATGAGCGTCTTAAAAAGGGATATAGTGAAGCCTGGATGCATCATAAGGGACGTAATAAGCATCATGCTGAATACTGGTTTGACTATAATATAGAAAAAAAGTGCTATGCACCAGTACCTATGCCTGATAGGTATATTGCTGAATCCCTATGTGATAGGATTGCAGCATCTAAAACCTATAACAAAAAGACATATACTCAAAGCTTTCCACTAGATTACTTCAACCGTGAAAATAGTGGATTATTAATACATGAGGAAACAAAAGAAAAGCTAAGATTTCTTCTTACATATCTTCGTGATAATGGACAAAAGGCCTGCTTTAAATATATAAGGAAGCATTTAAGAAAGAAAATTGAAATAGAAAGATTAAAGGAGCAAGAATAAACTTGCTCCTTATTATTTAATACCAAAATAATCTATATACCTTATCTTGTATCGAACTCATCATTTTTATTATCAATTATCATATCATATTTGATATCTGAATTAATAATTTCAACATCTGCGTTCTTTATTATTCCATATTCTATGGTTTTAGATTTAAGATTATTTATTTTTATATTCCTCATAGGCATATCATCAAATCCTATGATATTAAATAATCTTGATATCTTAGAATCCTTTGTAGTATTTACTACTACATTTTCAATATTTATTCCATCAATTATAGTGTTTGGTATAGTGCTATCTACAGGATGTAGGATATTCTCCCATTCCTTCTTCATTTTAATACCCTCTGGAAGTGATATAGAGTTATATAGTGGGTTCCACTCTGTTACTAGGTTAAAGATATATTTTACATTAGTTAGTGCTAGGTCTTTAACATTTATATTTTTGATATAGCCCTTTCTTGTACCACTGGATTTAATTCTAAATCCACAGTCGGTACCATTAAAGCTATTATCATGAATATTAATGTTATATATTCCACCTGATACCTCACTACCTATAGTGATTCCAAATCCTTTATTTATAGTACAATTCTTTATTTCTATATCATGGCATGGTATAGCTGTTTTTATTCCATCATAGTCTCTTCCACTCTTTATACATATAGAGTCATCATAACAATCAGTGTTACAGCTATCTATTAAAACATTATATGAGGAATCAATATCAATACCATCTGTTGATGGTGATTCCTTATCTATTGTTCTTATTTTTATACCTTTAACTAATATATCGTGTGAGTATAGGATATGTAGATTCCAGAATCCTGATCTAAATAGCTCTAGGTCAAAAATTTGGATGTTTTTAGAGCTTTGAATAAGAATGCTTCTTAGTCTTTTGCAGTCATAATCACAAGCCCATCTAAGGCCTAATTTATCATATTCTGCTCTCATTCCACCCTTTAGGTCACTACCCCAGTATTTATCCCAGAAGTATTCACCACAGCCATCAATTATAGCATGTCCCTTTAATACTACATTTTCAGCGTCTATTATGTTTATAATAGCTGGATACCACATCATATTAATACCAGCTACTCTGGTATTTATTAGCTTGTAGTCATCACTAAGTATTGGCTTTATTATAACGCCTTCCTCAAAGATGATTGTTTTGTTTGATTTGATATAAATAGGTAGTGTTTCATACACTCCCTTTTTTATAGTTATTAGATCACTTGAATCTATTAGCTCTTGTAGGTTCATATGCTCTCCTTATATGTAAAATGGAAGTCATACGACTTCCATCCTATTACTTTTTCTTTTTCTTTTGCTTCTTTGGATCTAGTAAATCCTTAACTCTTACATTACCTTGAGTTATGAATGTATCAGAATCCTTATAAGGTCTAAGTCCGTTAAGTACTGTAATAGCGTTCTTAACCTCTTCAACCTCTTCTGACTTAAATATTACCATTGCAGAGTAGTTATACATCATCTCACGACACTTAGTATTCCACTCACGTGCATCCTTATATGATAATACCTTACGAAGTAGCTGATTAGCCTTTACATACTCAGCTAGGGCATCTGCATAGTTAGATAATGTCTTAGCATGATTATATAGCTCAACAGCCTTATCATATGGCTCCTTGAATAGGTCATCATTAAGCTTATTTATAAACTCACGAGCCTCAACAGCCTTTTGCTCACAATCCTTATATGGGATTAGGGCTACTAGCTGACGCTCAGCCTCTTGGATTGTACGCTCAAACTTAGTTTCATATCCCTTTTGAAGTAGAGTAAGTGCTGCTTGGTACTTCTCCTCATATTCAGGACCGTAGGCATTATTAATAAGCTCTGTGGCGTCCTTATAATCCTTAATAAGTCCAAGTGTTGCAGTATATTGATTTACCTCATCTAGAGTAGCATGTGGCATATTAATAGCCTTTTGGTAAATGGCCTCATTTACCATCTCTACATACTTATCAAGTGTTGTAAATCCCTTTTCACGAGCTGCAAGAACATACTTATTTCCTCCAATAGGTGTTGCAAGCTTTTGTAGCTCCTTTTCATTTGAAACCTTAAGTGATGCGAATAGACCATATTCATAAGCTGGCTCGAAATCCGCATTTGCAGTAATTGCAGCCTCTGCAGCCTTTAATGCTTGAGCATAGTTCTCCTCTGCTAAAGCCTTACGAGCCTTATTAGCCTGCTTCTCCTCTGGCTTAAGTGGTTCAACCTTTACCTTAAATATTGCATCTACAGCATCCATAATATCATCAATGAATGTATCCTTTGCAAGGTCTACTACTCTCTTACCCTTAATAGCATCAGGATAGTTCTCCTCCTTGATACCCTTTAAGCAAGGTAGTAATACCTTTGATGGATCCTTCTCCATAGAGGCTACATACTCATTAATAGTCTTTGAAATCTTATCTGAGTTAAGCTTAGCTGCTGTAGTTGAGAATAAAATCATCATCTTTGCGCTATTGATAGCCTTATAAAGCATACCTCCACGCTCAGCTCCAACCTTATCCTTAAGATCAATACGTGGGAAGAATACCTTCTTTCCATCCATCTTAAGAACCTCTCTCATTTCCTTAGCTACTACATAATCCTCAGTCTTACGATTAGAATCATCTACTAGAATGAAGATATCTGAGTCTGCAGTTCTATCTGCAACCTCAGCAAACTCCATTTGGAACTTGTTGATACGTGCCGCATCCTCCTCAAGGAATTGGAATTCCTCATCATTTGCGACATCACATGCATGCTGGTAATCAGGATCATCAAGTACATCAGTTTTAACAATCTTCTTACATACTAGCTGATCAGAATCGAATGATACTCCATACTTACATAATACCTTTCCGTAATATGGCTCAACCTCATCAAACTTAGTTGATAGCTTATCATATAGCTGATATGCCTTATCATAATTATTAAGATATAGTAAACGAGCGGCTAGGTTGAAAACCTGAACCTTCTTAGCATTGTTTGGAATAACTGTAGTTTGATGAATCTTACAATGAGGGCATTCAACAATACCTCCACTTGATATTTCGATGTCTTCTCCACAATTCTTACATTTTACAATTGCCATCCTATCACCCTTCCAACAGATTTATTTTCTAGATTGCATGTCTAATTTAATATTATCGTTTAATTTCTTTATAGATCTTGCAATTCTAAGTAAGCTTTTATAATCCTTAGATGTAGTATTTACACCTAATATATTAATACGCTTATTGCTTTTAAAAATAACAATTTGAATAGCATCTGGTGCATTCCTTAGATAATACTTTGCAAGTATTCCTGATAGCACAAATATTAAAATACCAAGAATAGCAAATATTGTCAATAAAATTGCATTATCTTTAAAAACAATACCTAAGACAAAAAAGATAACAGCTATAAAGCCTATGATATAGGATATAGCTCTTTTTATAGGAGATGGGCATTTCGCATTAAGAATATTTATCTCTTTAATATCAGCTGCCTTTATCTCTATCTCTTCCTTAGATTTATCATCTTCATTAATTACAAGAAGTATATCATCCTTTGTAGTTATAAGTGTTGTTTTATTAACTTTTTCATTAAATGATCTATTTAATAATACTTGCTCACTCATAAAAAAGGCATACTCCTTAATTGATTATATCACTATTTATAATAATTTTCAAATATCGCTCAACATTTAATATCACATATTGTAAGAAATATAATAATTATATTATTAAATGGAGGAAAAAATATAGCAGCAGAGCTTAATCTCTGCCGCTATATATTACTTAATTATTAAGAATTCCTCATTTGTATGACGCGCAGGACATATTGCATCCTCTACCTTATATCCAATAGGTAGTAGGCATGAAATAGAGTATGTATCATCTAAATCAAGTAAAGCCTTAATCTTTTCCTCATCATATATTCCAAGTACTACAGATCCTACTCCCTCATTATGAAGAGAAAGCATTAGATTTTGTGTTGCAAGACCTGCATCAAATGATTCAAAGTGTGAACCCTTTGATGTAGTAGGTCTTCCATCTCTTTCATATCCGCTACGTCCCTTAATAGTAAGCACTACTATTAAGGATGGTGCGTTATTTATGATTTCAGTATTATGAGTAAAGCCTAATACACAGTCTGCAATTTTTCTCTTTAAATCCTTATTTTCAATAAGCATAAATCTTGCAGTCTCTGTATTCTTCCATGATGGATAGTATTTAGCACTATCTACGGCCTTTAATACAACATCCCTTGGAACAGGAGTGTCCTTGAATTTTCTAATACTACGTCTTGTTCTAATTCCTTCTAAAAGCTCCATATAAAAATCCTCCTATAGTCTTCTTATAGATGGGTGGTTTGCAAGTAGCTTTTTAACTCCGAATGCTTCACCAAACGCAACTGTTATAACATCTCCATTAACAGCTACTACAGTACCATCACCAAATGCCTTATGGTTAACCTTATCTCCAATTGAGATATCAGTTGTATTAGTACGCTTTGTTTCAACAACATCAGATGCCTTACCTGGTACAAATGGCTTCTTTGTATTTGACTGAGCAAATACCTTCTTAGGAATTACTGTCTTATCCTCAAGTGATTCCTTACCAATTTCCTTTAAGAATCTTGATTCAAACATTGAATTTGTTCTTCCAAATACCATTCTTTCAGAGGCACATGTGATATAAAGCCTTTCTCTTGCTCTTGTTATACCAACATAGCAGATTCTTCTTTCCTCTTCGATATCACGCTCACTAAATGAAGCCATTGATGATGGGAATACTCCCTCCTCAAAGGCTACAAGGAATACTACCTTGTATTCTAGTCCCTTAGCCTGGTGGTATGTCATAAGCTTTACAACATCATCACCCTCACGCTTTGTATCAGCATCAGTACGAAGAGCAATCTCTTGAAGCATTTGCATAAGCTTTTCCTTACGAGTTCCCTCATACATTTCATCTGTTTCAATTAAAACAGTTGTAAGCTCCTCAACATTCTTAAGTCTTTCTTCACCCTCATCACCCTCAGCCTTAAGCATAGCCTTATAGCCTGTACGGTTGATGATGAAGTCAACTATTTCATTCATCTTATGCTCTTCTGATGATAGATATTCCTCAAGCTCTATAATTGTAAACTTGAAATCAAGAAGAGAATTATATCCTTGACCTCCACGGTCAATTAAATCAATTGCCTTAAATAATGAGCAATTGTTTTCTCTTGCACAATCCTCAAGACGCTTGATTAATGCTGGTCCTATCTTTCTTTTTGGCTCATTTACAATTCTCTTAAAAGAGAATGAATCATCATAATCAATAATAAGTCTAATATAGGCAAGGATATCCTTTACCTCTTTTCTTGCAAAGAATGATAATCCTCCATATATTGTATATGGAATACCCTGTCTTAATAATACATCCTCAAAGTTACGAGAGATATAGTTAGATCTATAGATTACCGCAAAGTCCTTATAGCTATAGCCCATCTCCATAAGCCTTTTAATTTCATCTGAAACATAGCAGGCCTCTCCATAGGCGTTATTAAGCTTATTAAATATAGGCTTTATTCCATCCTTAGAATCTGTAAATAGATTCTTCTTAAATCTAGAGCCATTGTTATCAATAACTCTATTAGCTATATCAAGAATGTTTTGAGTAGAACGATAGTTCTGCTCAAGCATTATTACCTTTGTATCCTTGAAATCACGCTGGAACTTATTGATATTTTCAATACGTGCTCCTCTAAATGAATAGATTGATTGATCCTGGTCTCCTACAATAAAGATGTTTCTTGTTTTCTCACCAAGCATTTTTACAAGCTTATATTGGTAGGTATTTGTATCCTGGAACTCATCAATCATAAGGTATGTGAAGATATCCTGGTATTTATGTAATACATCAGGGAAGGCTTCAAATAGCTCTATTGTTTTTAGGATTAAATCATCAAAATCTAATAGATTTTCTTCCTTTAATCTTCTTTCATATGCAAAATATATTTGTTCAGTTGTTGTATCATCAAACTTTGATTTCATATCATTCTTGAATGATGATATTTCACATTTAACATTCTTAGGCTTATACTCATCTGTGCTTAAGCCCATTTCCTTAATTGTTTCCTTTATCTCCTTAACTGAGTCCTCCTCATCAAGGATAGTAAAGCTTGACTTAAACCCTTCTAGATGTGATATATCCCTACGTAATATTCTGCAGCAAATTGAGTGGAAGGTTGCGACCCACATCCTTTGGATGTCTGCATCAACAAGCTTTGAAATACGCTCCTTCATTTCATTTGCGGCCTTGTTAGTAAATGTTACGGCAAGAATATTATATGGCATAACACCTAGGTCGTTTATTAAATGTGCAATTCTATATGTTAAAACTCTTGTCTTACCAGAACCAGCACCAGCCATTACCATGACTGGTCCTTCTGTTGTTTCTGCCGCAAGACGCTGAGCTTCGTTTAGACCGTTTAATAAGTCACTCATATTTATTCACCCTTTATTTATTCGATTCCTACAAACTCCTCGTATGTAGATAGCTTATCTGTAATAGTTCCATCTGCGTTAAATGAAATGATTCTATTAGCTACTGTTTGAAGTAGCTCAGCATCATGAGATGAGAATAAGATATTTCCCTTATATGCTGTCATTCCTTCATTTAAGGCTGTAATAGACTCTAGGTCTAGATGGTTAGTTGGATCCTCAAGTACTAAAACATTTGCTCCTTCAAGCATTAGCTTAGCAAGCATACATCTAACCTTTTCTCCTCCTGATAGTACATTACTCTTCTTCATTGACTCCTCACCACTAAATAGCATTCTTCCAAGCCATCCACGGATGAATGATTCAGCCTGCTCGTTAGGGCTATATTGACGTAGCCAATCAATAAGAGTGATGTCCTTATTGAAGTACTTCTTATTATCCTGCATTAAGAATCCCTGAGATGTTGTAACTCCCCACTTAAATGTTCCTGATGTAGGCTCCATATTACCCTCTAATATATTAAATAGAGTAGTAATAATTTGTGTATTTTCTGCAAGGAAGGCAATCTTATCTCCCTTACTTACAGTAAATGATAGATTCTTAAATAATCCATCTACTGTTAGATTCTTAACCTCAAGGATATCATTTCCAACCTCACGGTTAGGCTTGAATCCTACGAATGGATAACGTCTTGATGAAGGCTCAATATCAGTTAATACTAGCTTATCTAATAGCTTCTTACGAGATGTTGCCTGTCTAGCCTTAGACTTGTTGGCACTAAAACGTGCAATGAACTCCTGAAGCTCCTTAGCCTTAGCCTCAGCCTTCTTATTTTGATCCTGCATCTGCTTTTGAATAAGCTGAGATGACTCATACCAGAACTCATAGTTTCCTACATAAATCTTAATCTTACCATAGTCAACATCACAAATGTGTGTACATACATTATTTAAAAAGTGACGGTCATGTGATACTACAAGTACTGTATTTTCAAAGTTTAATAGGAAGTTCTCTAGCCATTGTGTAGACTTTAAATCTAGGTTATTTGTAGGCTCATCTAATAAAAGAATATCTGGATTACCAAATAAAGCCTGTGCAAGTAATACCTTGATTTTAATCTTAGCATCAAGATCTCCCATCAGCATATAATGGTACTCTGAATCAATTCCTAGTCCATTAAGTAATGTAGCAGCATCTGATTCTGCTTCCCATCCGTTCATTTCAGCAAACTCGCCCTCAAGCTCGGCAAGCTTAACTCCATCCTCTTCAGTGAAGTCAGTTTTTGCGTAATAAACCTCTTTCTCCTCCATTATCTCAACAAGTCTTTTATGTCCTAAAAGAACTGTTTGAATGGCTGTCTTATCATTAAAAGCATTTTGATCCTGTCTTAATACACTAAGTCTTTCACCCTTATCAATTACAACCTCACCAGATGTAGATTCTAAATCTCCAGATAAAAGCTTTAAAAATGTTGACTTACCAGCACCATTAGCTCCTATTATTCCATAGCAATTTCCTTTAGTAAATGATAGGTTAACCTTATCAAATAATTTTCTTTGTCCAAATTGCATTCCTAAATTAACTGTCTTTAGCATATTTAAAACCTCCAATAAATCTTTATAATTATACTATAATTATTATTAAATATCTAGATATAAAAAACACCTCTAAGGAACCTTCATTCCAAAGAGATGTTATATTGCAATTATAATAATCAAACAATTAACGCTTAGATACTACATCAATTGACAAAAACAGCATAACTACGTCATTTTTATTGAGCTCCGAACACATTTCAAACACTAATAAATAAAGTTTCCCGGTCTAATTTGCACCTATTAGGACATTTTAAGACCGCTTCAAATATCGCTCATCAATAGTGTTTTTCATTTTTCAGAGAATTAAAAAAATATTTTTTAATATTTTAACAAAAAAATTAACCATCGATTAATTTCATCTTAGTGGTGTATAGCACTTATCTTTTAAAAATGCCTTAATATCATTATTTTTATCTTCATAATAATCAATTAATAGTTTTTTATAATCAGAAACTAATTCTGCTGGTATTACTATTAATCCTTTACCATGACTTATTAAATAATGATTAGCAAATATTACTGCCGTTCTTTTATTACCATCTAAAAACAATTGTTTTTTCATTACATATAATAAAATATCAATTGTTTTTGTAATATCATCATTATTAGAATTTAATAGATTACTTAAATCTTTTTTTACAACTGTTTCAAGTGGCATTGGTGGAATATATGTTGACCCTCCAATTGTTACTGGAACACTTCTGATTTTTCCAGCAACTACAGAAAAGCCATCTTCAACTATTGCGTTCATCTGACATAAAACTGCATAATTAGTTGGATAAGTTATAACAGCATTAGATAAAATAAATTCCCATGCTCTTTTTAGATTTACCACCTTTGATATATCTGCAGCAGTCATATTTGATACCTTGCCACCATTAACAATTGTTTCGGTATCAGAATATGTAGTTGCAACTCCTTCTAGCATTGCTTGCTTATATATCGAATCAACCATGTTTCGTCTAGCTAAAGCGACATTTATTCCAACCTCTTCAGTTA
>JAILRQ010000055.1 GCA_024698125.1 Acholeplasmatales bacterium | reverse complement strand
AGCTACCAGGATAAAATACCTGTAATAGTTGCAGGTGGAGCTGCTGGAGATTTCCTTGGGGAATATCAAGCAGGAGGAGTAATTATTATATTAAACCTTGATAATAAGAAGCACGCTATAGGAGAGTATGCCGCAACAGGTATGCATGGTGGTGTGATGTATATTAGAGGAAATATAGAGGACTATACATTCCCAAGTCAGGTTGTAGCAGAATATGCTACAGCAGAAGATATGAAGGCTATAGAGAAGTATTTTACAAAATATGAAAAGTATTTTAATAAAGATTTAAGCGGGATTTCAAAGGAGAAGTTCATTAAGGTGTTACCTAACTCAAAGAACCCTTATAAACAGCTATATTGCGCAAATTAGGAGGACTATTTATGACAGATATAAATACAATACTAGAATACGTAAAGGATGATGACATAAAGTTCATCAGATTACAATTTGTAGATGTTTTTGGTAATCAAAAAAACATCTCAATAATGCCATCTGAGCTTGAAAGAGCATTTACATATGGAATATCTATTGATGCCTGGGCCATCAAGGGATTTAAGGGAGAGGAAAAGAGTGATCTATTCCTATTCCCTAATCCAGACACAATAGCTATTCTTCCATGGAGACCAAGAGAGGGTAGGGTTATCAGAATGATTTGTGATATCAAAAACCCAGATGGGACTCCATTTAATGCAGACACAAGAGAAATGCTTATAGAAGCTGTGGATTATGCAAAGGAAAATGGCATCGAGTTTGGAATAGGAAGTGAAATGGAGTTCTATTTATTTAAGCTTGATATGGAGGGTAACCCTACAAAGATTCCATATGATAATGCTGAATATATGGATGTAGCTCCAGATGATAAGGGTGAAAATATTAGACGTGAAATCTGTCTTGCCCTATCTGAGATGGGAATCCAGCCAAGTGGTTCCCATCATGAGGAGGGTCCAGGGCAAAACGAGATTCACTACCATCACTCTGATCCACTTACATCAGCTGATAACGCCATTACATATAAGAATGTAGTACGTACAATATCATCATTAAACGGCCTATACGCCTCATTTGAGCCTTCTCCACTTGAAGGGCGTCCTGGAAATGGTCATCATATCAACATATCTGTCAACACCGCAAATAGCGAGGCTGATTTCTTTTATGCTATAGGTGGAATCCTAAAGCATATAAAGGAGCTTACAGCCTTCCTAAACACAACACCTAATTCATATAAGAGATTAGGACATGATAGCGCACCTCGCTATATCTCATATTCAAATGAGAACCGCTCAGAGCTTATAAGAATACCTGCAGCTAAGGGACCTTATAAGAGATTTGAGCTACGCTCACCTGACCCAATCTGTAATCCATACATTGCGTTTAGCTTACTAATATACGCAATGGTTGATGGAATTAAGAACAAGATTGATCCAGGTAAGCCACTAGACCTTAACCTATTTGAGGCTAAGGAGGAAATACTAAAGACTCTAGATAAGCTTCCAGAAAGCCTAGATGAGGCTAAGGAATGTGCAAGAGAGTCAGATTTTATTAAGAGTCACGTTAACGAACGTATATTAGAATCCTTCGTAAAGTAGGAGGAAAGGAGCTGAATAGGCAATGAAGTATACAATGCTTATTGTATGTAATAATGATAAATTAAATACCTTACTTACAGGCCTATTCAGCGAGGATTATGAAATCCTAATCTCTACAAGTGAGAACTTTGCTAGAAGAATGCTTGTAGAGCGTAGGATAGATTTTATTATTGTAAGCTCACCACTTCCTGACTCAAATGGATACGGTATCGTAATGGATTATGCTACAAAAATACCTACAATTATTTTTGTATCTCACCTACATTACGATAACGTGTACTATAAGCTTTCAGAGTATTCGGCAATCACCATATCAAAGCCTACAAGATCAGATGTAGTAGTGCAGGCTGTAAGAATGCTTGAAACTGCAAAGGGTAGTACGCACGAGAAGAAAAAGGATAAGCCACTAAAGGAAAAGCTTGAGGAAAGTAGAAAAATAAATATAGCTAAGATGCTTCTTATCACTCATGAAAGAATGAGTGAGGATGATGCTCATAAATACATAGTACGTCGTGCTATGGATTTAAGAGTTGGAAAGGTAGATATAGCTATAGATATAATAAACAAATATCATAAGGAGGTATAGAGTAATGAAATATATTTTTGTAACAGGAGGAGTAGTATCAGGTCTTGGTAAGGGTATAACTGCCGCATCCCTTGGTAGACTTTTGAAATCAAGAGGATTAAAGGTAATAAGCCAAAAGCTTGACCCATATATCAATGTTGACCCAGGTACTATGTCACCTTACCAGCATGGTGAGGTGTATGTCACAGAGGATGGGGCAGAAACTGACCTAGACCTTGGACATTATGAAAGATTTATTGATGAGGATTTAAATAAGTATTCTAACCTTACAACTGGTAAGGTATTTCAAAATGTAATAACTAAGGAAAGAAATGGTGAGTATTTGGGACATACAGTACAATACATCCCAAATATCACCAATGAGATAAAAAGCTTTATTTATAAGATTGGACAAAAGACTAATCCTGATGTAGTAATCACAGAGATTGGTGGTACTGTAGGAGACATTGAGTCAGAGCCATACCTAGAGGCCATCCGTGAGGTTGGCCGTGAGGTAGGCCTAGACAATGTATGCTACATACATGTATGCCTTGTACCATACCTAAAGGCCTCACAGGAGCATAAGTCAAAGCCTACACAGCACTCTGTAAAGATGCTAAGAGGTAGAGGTATTAATCCAAACATTATTGTATTAAGATCAGATGATCCAATTGAGGATAAGACTATATTTGAAAAGATTGCAGGATTCTGTGATGTAGAGCGTGATTGTGTTATTGAAAACACAACACTGCCTAATCTATATGAAGCACCACTAATGCTTGAAAATCAAAACCTTTCATCAATAGTTTTAAGAACACTACATATGAAGGCAAATGAGCCAGATCTTAAGGATTGGATTAAGCTTGTAGATAATATCCATAACCTACAAAGAGAGGTAAAGATTTCTCTTGTAGGTAAATATACAGCCTTCCATGACGCATACCTAAGTGTGGCAGAGGCCTTAAGACATGCAGGATATGCGAATGGAGCTAAGGTTAATATCAACTGGGTAGATAGTGATACTATTAAGGAAGACACAGCAGATGATATTTTAAAGGATAGCGATGGAATACTAGTACCAGGTGGATTTGGAGATAGAGGAATTGAAGGAATGATACTTGCGGCAAAATACGCAAGAGAGAATAACATCCCATATCTTGGTATATGTCTTGGTATGCAGATTGCCTGCATAGAATACGCAAGACATGTACTTGGATATAAGGATGCGACATCTCATGAGTTTGACCCAACATCAGCTCACCAGGTAATAGGATTTGTTGATGGACAAAGTGATACCATAGCCAAGGGTGGTACACTAAGGCTTGGAGCATATCCATGCCATTTAAAGAAGGGAACACTAATATCTAAGCTATATAACTCAGATTTAATCTCTGAGCGCCATAGACATAGATATGAGTTCTGTAATGATTATAGAGATGAGTATACTAAGGCTGGACTTACACTATGTGGTGTTGCACCTGATGACTCACTTGTTGAGGCAGTTGAAAACGACAAGTGTCGTTTCTTTATAGGTGTGCAA
>JAILRQ010000018.1 GCA_024698125.1 Acholeplasmatales bacterium | reverse complement strand
CAAATCATGAACTGATTTCTAATGCTAAGGATGACCCTGAATATACAGGTATTGTATTTGAACCACATTTAGAGCTTTTACTTGATGGAGATAGATTTTTCTATGATTCTCCATTAACTAAGTATAAGGAAAAGGATAAGGTCTTAGCTGATTTTTGTAATGAAAAGCTTATACATGCTTTAATGATAGCTAAGGTTGGATCTAGAGATAAAAACTATGGATACATTATGGTATATGAGAGATCTATTACCAGAATTTGGCAGGAAAGTGAAATAGCCTTATTAATGTATGTTTCTTCATTACTTGAAAATGAACTTAAGGATTCTGAAGGGAAATAATGTAAATATAATATAATTAATTATTTTTAAAAAGTACTAAGATTAAGAGGTCCCTACTAGCGTAGGGATCTTTTAATTTTTTTTAGTAAAAAGTGATTTTTTACGCAATATTATATATGAGGGCAAAATAAAATGTTGATTTGCCGGTAAAAATATGCTATATTAATAATACCCTACAAAATAGGGCAAAAATGAGGAAGGGATAGTTTGGAATGTACAATTAACTTTATAATTGATCCTAAGGAAATAGATAATATTTTTAAGGATTTTAAGCAAGGTAATCCTTTTACTTTAAAAAATAATTTGAAGAAGGTGCAAAAGAAGTATTTATTTGATAACCAAGAATTATATAGTACTCTAGCACAGGAATTACAAGTGGCATACAAAAACATAAAAAGAAATGATATTATTTACGAAAGTAAAAAGAATATCAAAATTGCAATATTAAAGTTTAGAATGCCTGGATTAGATTCTAAGACGAGTAAAAGAGATGGCTTTCGAATTGTTTCCTTAATTGATAAAGAAAATGATATGTTTTATTTGCTAGATATTTATAGTCATTCGCAGGGAAAAGATAATTTGACTGATACTGAAAAAAATAAAGTTAAAAAATTGTGTGAAGAATATGCAGAAAGCTTATAATGCATAGGAGGAGAACATTATGGGTAGATTAGATATTAAAAGTATAAAAAGTAAGGCTATTGTTATTAAGGAGCCAGATTTTTCATATGTAGATGGAAAGTATTTAAGGGATTTTAGAATGAGAATGAAAATGTCTCAGGCTTTATTTGCAGATTATTTAGGTGTTACAAAAAAGGCTATTGAAAAATGGGAACAGGGTAAGAATAAGGTTAATCCTGTTGTTTGTAGAATGATTTATTTAATGGAAAAGGATCCACATATTTTTTCAATGCTTAAAGAGGTTTCTTATGAAGGAAACTCCATTGAGGTTAAACCTTCAATGGTCTTTATACCATCTTCTGTAGAAAACAACACAAGCATTAAGGCTAATAATGATTATGTACTACGTGATAGCTGTTACTCTGCTAAATGGGAAGGAAATACTTATAATAATGGAGGTATTACAAATGGCACAAGCAGTATATAATTTTTTGGGATTTAGTATTAATGAAATAAGATATATAAATGAAAGAAAGAGTAATTCTTATATCAATATATCAATCGTAAAAGATAATTATAACGAAGAATTATCTCAATATACTCAGCTAATAAAGGTAGCATCTGATTTTTCTAGTAGAGAAAGTATATTTATATTTCAAACAGACTTTAAAATAAATGATGAAAAATGGTTTGAGAGCTTAGATGAAAAAATGAAAAAGTCAGTATTTTTCTCCATATCATTCCCATTTATTAGAGAAAAGCTATTTTCAATAACATCAGACACAAATCCAGGATTGTTTATGCCAACATTAGATATTAGAAATGTTGATTTAAATAAGGAAATAAAGTTAATAAGAAAAGGATAAAATAACAATACCCCTAAGAATTAAAAGCTTAAGGGTATTTTTTATTAAATTTGTAATTATAATTAATATAAAGTATAATAGAAGAAATCGGAGGTGATTTGCTTGGATTTTTTAGGTATGTCAGCTAATGAGCTTTTAACAATTTTTTATATATGGGGTAATGTAGTATCCTTGCTTCTTAGCAGCATGCTTTACTTTAAGAGTAGAAAGAACAAGCAAACACAGGCCCAGTATTTTAATTTGATTGTATTATCCTTAGGTATTTATTTTATTGGTGATGCCTTCTGGGCATTATCATATTTTGATATTATACCTAATGCATCACTTTGGATTAAGGTTTCAAGAATTATCTATTATGGTGCTGCAGGATTCTTAGGATATTTCTGGTTTATTTATGTAGAGATGGTACTAGGTTCTTCATTTGTGTATAGAAGAAAGCGTAGAGGGCTTTTATATATACCAGTTATAGTCTCATCCCTAAATACTCTTATAATATGCTTATTTGCAGATCCTTCAACAAAGGATTTCAAGGGATACCTTACAGGGTTAGGCCTTGTAATTATTCCTTTTATCTTTGTTATAGTTGCAGGTATACATGTGCTTATTAAGAGAAGTACTATTACTGATAAGGGATTAAAGCTTAGATATAGAAACCTTGGTGTTTGGCCTATAGTTATAATTTTTGTTTCTATATTACAGCTTTTTATAGCAGAGCTTCCTATATTCTGCTTTGGATCAATTATAATTGTTGTAGCCTTATATGTTTATAATCAGGATTCTATGATATTTACTGATCCATTAACAGGTATTAATAACCGTAATATGCTTAATAGATTTGTAAACGATGGATTATCTAAGGATGATATCTATTATGTAATGATGATTGATATTGATAAGTTTAAATCAATCAATGATACATATGGACATCTTGAAGGAGATAAGGCCTTAAAGTATATGGCAGATTTATTAAAGAAGGAGTCCGCAAAGAATGGAGACTTCCTTGCAAGATATGGTGGAGATGAGTTCATCATTATTGTTAAGGCCACATCCGATATGGATGTAATTAAGCTTTCCAATGCTATTAAGGATGCGGCCCAAACAACAAAGGGTGAGCTTGGATATGAGTTTACAGCCTCTGTTGGATATGCTAAGGTTACAAGTGGAGATAGTATTGAGGATGCTATTCTTAGAGCTGACCAAAGCCTATATGAGGCTAAGGAGGTAGCTCACGCTAGAGGATTAAGGTGATATATGTGAGTAAGAAATATGTTTTCTATCAAATATGCCTTATTATAGCCTATATCGCTTTAATAGCAGGCTTTTGTTATATGTGCCTACAAACTGGTGGTGAATCCTCAAATACCTCTCAAAAGGTTGCTGAAGGGGTTGCTCAAGCCCAGGAGGCTATAACAGGTAAGAGTGTTGTAGTAGATGATGACTACATCACTATTATAAGAAAGGCGTTAGGACACTTTGGATTCTTTTTAATATTTGGTATAGTATCAGCTATGCTATATCTATCACTATATACCCTAAAGCCATTCTATAGGGTTTCAATACATTATGTATCAGGTATAGAGCTTGCTTTAATATCTGAGTTCATACTTGAAGCCTCATCTGATGGAAGAGGACCATCATTTAAGGACGTTTTAATAGATTGTGGAGGATTTATCGCTATATCTACTATAATCATCCTTATTTGGGGAATAATTAAATATAAGAAAAGTAAAAAGGCACTTGGATAATATACCAAGTGCTTTTTATATATTAAATAAAAAGCTCCAGTTGCCTGGAGCCATTTATTATTGAATAATCTGAGTATTAAATCTTCTGATTGAAAGTGTAACGTTTAGATTTCCATTACGCTCTCTGATTTTGTCAATGAACTCATGTTGATTAACATCGTTCTTAAGAGTTATTACATAGTTTAACTCAAACATTGTACCAAACTCGGTAGCTCTAATTGACTTTAGATTATATGCCTTACATGAAGCTGTAAGGATATCATCAAATAGGTTATCAAAGTTTAATTGCTCTGGAACAATAATCTTTAATGTCATTTCCTTAATAGAAGGAGCATTAAACTTTGTAACTGTAATGATGATTATAGCGATAGCCATAATTACAAGTACTAGTGCTGCATATAGAATATATCCTAAACCATTGATGAATCCTAAGATGATTGTCATTGATAGGAATGCTAGGTCTGAGATATCATGCTGTGTTGAACGGAATCTTGTTAGGGCTAGAACTCCTGCAAAGCTGAATGCGATTGTTGTTCTATCTGATGTAGAGTTTAATCCGATTACTCTTGATACCATTACAATTCCTGCAATGGCTACTGGAAGTACTATTAAAGACATTGGAATATCTGTTGAATATCCAGAGCTTCTCTTAAAGTACTTATAGATTACCGCAAGGATTAATCCATATAGTAGAGATAATCCTAAGCAGATAAGTGTTGTTCCTATTTCTAGGTCTGTGTCTAATATTGTATCAAATGCTGTTTGTATCATAATTTAAATATCCTTCCTTGTTGTCTTTTTAAAATCTGT
>JAILRQ010000078.1 GCA_024698125.1 Acholeplasmatales bacterium | reverse complement strand
ATTTTTTAATTATTAATAATTGAGTCTAAGTATTTATCCAATATTTTGAAATATGAATTATCCTTATAACCTAATTTATCGAACAATATTTGTACCATTCCATTAGTGTATCTAAGCTTTAATCTATCAGATACATCATGAGCTCCAAGGAATAGCTTTGTACCATCAAGGGTCTTAGAAACCTCTTCACTAATATATAGAGTCATAAGCTTGAAGTTATCCTCAACCTTGCATATACCAATTAAATCACATAGGTTCTTAAATAGTTTTTCAAACATGTATAACTCCATATCCTCTGGGAAGGCTCCAAAACGGTCTACAAGCTCCTCCTCTAAGGCTATTAGATCCTTAAGAGATTTAATTTTATCGATTTTCTTATGCATCTCAATACGTACATCATCACTCTTGATATACTCCTCATCAATATGGCGAGAGGCATATACCTTATTAAGAGAGGCATCACGCTCAATAGGCTTAGCCTCAGAAGCCTGCTCATCATTCTTTTTGGCCTTAATCTCTTCCTCAAGGATTTGCATATAGGTCTCAATACCAACAGACTCAATAAATCCTGACTGCTCCGCTCCAAGAATATCTCCTGCACCTCTTATAGAAAGATCACGCATAGCAATTCTAAATCCACTACCAAGATCACTAAACTCCTTTAAGGCCTCAAGTCTTTTTTCTGCCTCAGGTGTTAAGGTCTTCTTAGGCTCAAACATTAAATAGGCATAGGCTATCTTATCACTACGTCCTACTCTTCCTCTTATTTGATATAGCTGAGATAATCCTAATCTATCAGAATCATGAACTATCATTGTGTTAGTATCTGGTATATCAAGACCTGTTTCAATAATAGTTGTACATACCAAAATATCATATTCATGGTCAATGAATTTAACAAGAGTATTCTCTAAATCCTCCTTCTTCATCTTACCATGACCAATACATATTCTAGCATCAGGTACAAGAGCATGAATATGAGAGGCAACCCTATCAATATCCTCTACCCTATTATACATATAGAATACCTGTCCACCACGTGACATCTCTCTTATAATAGCGTCTCTTATAATAGAATCATTACGCTCAAGAACATAGGTTTGAATTGGATATCTATTACGTGGTGGTGTTTCTATCATAGATAGGTCTCTTATACCTACAATAGACATTTGAAGGGTACGAGGAATTGGAGTTGCTGATAATGTAATGGTATCTACATTAACCTTCATTTCCTTAATACGCTCCTTATGAGTAACACCAAAACGTTGCTCCTCATCTACAATTAAAAGCCCTAAATCCTTATATTCTATTTCCTTTGATAGAACTCTATGTGTACCAATAAGTACATCAACACTACCCTTTTTAACATCCTCAATAATCTGCTTCTGACGGCGAAGAGGTATGAATCTATTTAAAAGCTCAACACGTGCTCCATACTTCTCCATTCTATCCTTGAATGTATAGTAATGCTGACGAGAAAGAATTGTTGTAGGAGCAAGTACACATACCTGCTTACCATCAAGTACCGCCTTAAAGGCCCCACGTAGTGCTACCTCAGTCTTACCATATCCAACATCTCCACAAACAAGTCTATCCATAGGACGACCTGATTCCATATCATGCTTTACATCTAGGATAGCCTTAGCCTGATCTGCTGTTGTATCATACATAAAGTCCTGCTCAAATTGAAGCATCTCAGTAGTATCCTTAGAATATCTAAATCCCTCTGCTACGCTTCTTGCACTATAAAGCTTAATAAGCTCATCAGAAATATCTCTAACCTTCTTACGAACCTTAATCTTAGCCTTAGTCCAAGCACTAGATGAAAGGTCATTAAGCTTTACAACCCTATCCTCAGGGCTTGCATACTTTTGAATAAGATTAATTTGCTCAAGCGGAATATAAAGTGAATCCCCCTTAGCATATGTTACCTGAAGGTAATCTCTTTTAAGCCCTCCAGTATCCATAGTCTTTAATCCTAAATATCTTCCAACTCCATAATCATAGTGAACTACATAATCTCCTGGCTTAAGCTCATCATATCTTGATATCTTATATGTATTTTTATAAATAGACTTAAACTTAATCTTACGCTGCTCATACTTAATCTCAAATAATGTTTTCTCGCTTAAAACTAAAACATCATCATATGAATAATTACAAGAAATACTATACTCTCTTATAATATTAATCTTTCCAGCACTAATACTATCCATATTCTTACATATAACAGGCACTAATCCATTTTCCTTTAGTAAATCCTGCATATGAGAAAGCCTTATATCATCCTCTATTGAAAGTACTACAGCCTTAGCCTTATAAATAGGTCTTATTTCCTTTAGTATCTCCTTAGGATTAGCCTTAAAATCACTAACCTCTAGGGCACCTACATCAATAGCATTCCTATGCCTTGAAACAACACCCTCAATTATTACATTAGGAAGAGCTAAAAACTCCTTATCTGATAAGAAGTATCTAATAGCTGTAGAGGCATCACTACCATAATTTAGACTAAACTCCTCTAAATCCTTATGCATTCTTTCCATTTCATTTGAAATCTTATATTCATCAATAAAATATACCTTTTTATCATCTCTAAAATCAAAGATTGTAGAAAGCCTTTCATTAAAGAAGGTAATAAAAGGAGTCAGCATATCTAAATTATTTCTTTCCTCAATATCCATTCTAGCCTTATCAAGACGAGCAATAGACTCCTCCTTAAGCTTATTATTTAATATGAAATCAGAAATACCCTTTGATGCTACCTCACTCATTTTATCATTATAAATAAGCTCAGTTACAGGATAGATAGTAATATCATTAATACGCTCTATAGAACGCTGTGTATCAATATCATAATGCTTAATAGTATCAATCTCATCACCAAAGAAATCAATACGTATAGGCGCATCATTATTAAGAGGGAATATATCTAAAATACTACCCCTATGTGAGAACTGTCCGGTAGTAGTTGTAGTATATTCATTCTTATATCCTAAAGCCTGTAGGGCAGATATAAGCTCCATTATATCAACGCTATCTCCAACCTTAAGCTTTATAATACTATCCTTCCACATATCCTTATTAAATGTATAATGGATAGCTCCTGCAAAGTTTGTAATAATAATCTTCTTACCACCCTCTAAAAGGGTTAGAATAGTATTAATACGCTCAAATCTAAAGTCTCCACTTTCCATAAGCATACATGAGGTAATAAGCTCATCTGCAGGATAGAATAATACGTCCTCATCTGATACAAGATTAATAAGCTCATCGTAGTATTTTTGAGCAATATATAGGTTTGGAGTAACGACAAAAATAGATTTTTCATTTTTTAAAAAATCTATCGCTACTAAATTAATATTAAAATTATCACAGGTGTTTTTAATAATCACATTAGGGGATTCTACAAGATCCCTCACCCTTTTAATGTGATATAAATAATCTAAAATCATTTAAATCACCGAACCCATTATATTATATTTACTATTTTAAATCTAGTAAAATGTGCTAAAATATTTTTGGTGATAAAATGAGCCTTATAATATTTATAATAACGGCACTTCTTTTAATATTATCAATTATATTTAAGCCAAGGATTTATAGATTTCAAACATACTATATAATAGCAATGCTTGGAGCTATTCTTATGATAGCCTCAAGGCAGATATCATTTAGTGAGATATATGATTCATTATTTAATAATCCTCTTATATCTCCTATAAAGATACTTATACTATTCTTTACTATGACATTTTTGTCTATTGTATGTGATACACTTGGCTTTTTTAACTATCTAGCCTATAAGGCTGTTCGTATTGCAGGTAATAATCAATATATATTATTTACAATACTATACGCCCTAATATGCTTAGTCACAATATTTACATCAAATGATATTATAATACTTACCTTTACACCATTTATTATCTATTTTTCTAAGCGAAGTGGAATAAACCCTATTCCATATCTTATAATGGAGTTTAGTGCCGCAAATACTGCATCTATGATGCTTGTGGTAGGAAACCCTACAAATATTCTTCTATCCTTATCAAATAATATAAGCTTTATGGAATATTTAAAGAATATGTGGCTTGTAACCACAATCGCTATTATATGCTTATACCTACTTCTTATTCTTATATTCCACAAAGCCTTAAATAAGGGAATTGAGATAAATATAAATGAGGAGGCTCCAAGGCTCAATAAAATCCCTGTAGCCATATCATTAATCCATTTAATTTTATCTACAATTCTTCTTGCGATATCTAATTATATAGATTTAGAAATGTATCTTATAACTCTTACCCTATCTATTTCATTACTACTATTCTTAATAATATATATTCTTATTACTAAAAAGGAGAGGAATGTATTACATAGCTCATTTAAAAGGCTTCCTTATGCCCTAATACCATTCCTTATTTCAATGTTTATTTTAGTTGAAGCCTTAAATGTAAATGGCTATACAGAAAAGCTTTCAGAGCATTTATCAAAGGGCTGTGATGCCTATTCATATGGAATCACATCATACCTATTCTGTAATGGTATGAATAATATTCCTATGTCCGTACTATTCTCAAATGTATTATCATATAACGCTTCAGCTGATGCGATATACGCAACTATTATAGGATCTAATCTTGGTGCCTATTTAACACCACTTGGAGCACTTGCTGGTATTATGTGGCTTAATATATTAAAGGCCTATGATGTTAGGTTTAGGTTTAAGGATTTTATTAAATACGGAATTATAACCTCATTGCCTATTCTTCTTATTTCAATTTCAATTCTATTTATATTATAGAAAACATTAATATTAATTATATATGCACAGGAAGCAAAAAATAAAAGAGCTAATGCCTATTCAATTATAAGCATTAGCTCTATTTTTTAATTCCACTCGTTAATCTTCTTTAAATTATTAACGAATCTATTATATACTACAGAATCACCAAATAAATCATTTTGGTACATTTGTGTTATATATCTAATGTTTTCTACAAGCTCAGAGCCTACAGCATCTATATAGATTAAATATAGATCCTTTAGCTCCTCATCTGTATACTCGCTCTTCTTTGTATAGGCAATATTATAAGACTCAAGGTATGCTTCCATATCAGTAATGAAGCCATCCTCTCTAATCTTATCAAGATTCATCCATAAAAAGTGATTGATGTTTAAGAAATATGAATATGTATCAAGCCAGTATCCATATCCTCTTGAATAAATTATTGTTGGAGTATTTGAGAATACTGAATGTCCATAGTAGATATTCTCATAATACTTAATACCAAGTATATCAAGTAATGTTGGTACAATATCACATGAAGATGTGAACTTATTGTTGAATCTTCCACTATCGTTTGTACCATTTGATGTAACTGCATTTACAAGCTTTGTGTCATAAATCATACAAGGTACACGGTATAGATTCATATAATCTATTCCATCCTCCTTGCATTGTTCTTGTGAATCAATTCCCTTAACATAGTTAGATACACCCTCATAATATCCTTGGTGGTCACCAAATAATACTATTGTTGTGTTGTCAAGAATTCCCTTATCTGAAAGGTCTGTAATGATTTCACCAATTGCGGCATCTGTTACCATAGCAGCTGCCATATATGTATATAATACAAGCTCCTCATCAGTAACATTTTCCATACTAATTCCAAGGTACTCCTCTAGCTTAGCATACTCGTTAGCTAGATTATCACGCTGTCTAGAATATAGACCATGCATTGTAATAGTTGTAATATATGTATAGAATTGTCTATCTGTTGGGAACATTAAATCCTTACAAGTATTAACCATCTCATCATCACGGTTACGGTCACCTGTTGTGTTACCATAATCAGTGAAGCCATCATACATTCCAGGTGCATCAGCACCCTCCATATCCTCAGAATAATACTGTGTATCAAATCCAAGTCCACGGATAGATTCACTTCTGTTATAGAAGCTATTATATCCATCATGGAAATACTGTGATGAATATGATTGTGATGTGTATGTTGAGCTAGCATATCCTGATACATTATTTAATGCGTCATTATATATACTCATCATATTAGGCATTGAATAAGGCTTAGCGTTTGTTGGATAATTATAGTTAATATAAGATCTTATAGGATAATTTCCAAGAATTGAATAATTCTCTGAAATATCTGTTTTCTCTCTTGCATGATAATTAGTTAAAACATATGAGCTATCATAGAAATCCCAAAGATTTGGATATAGCTCTCTCATCTTCTCATTAGATAGGTGTAGACCATTAGGTAATGCGATTTGAGATGCATTTGTAAAATTTGTACCCTCATATCCCATGAAGGCCATCCACTCAAATGTTTCTCCTAAAATAGTTACAACATTGTTTCCCTTTGAAACTCCAAAGGCTGAGCTTAATGTATTTCCTACATTATATGTTGAAGATACGCTTCCATCATATACACTACTATAAATGTATTCCTCTATTGCATCAGTTGAAACCTTGCTCTCATCATAGAACATAGTGTTTGCGTAGAACTCATTTATAAAGTTATTTGTAGCACCGTATTGGTTATACTTAGATGATGAATCACTGTGAAGCAATTGATCATATGGATCAGTTGTTTCTCCACCATTAATGGCATATCCTGTCATAATGTTTAAGAATACAAAGATTGCAATCATTACAGCTGAAAGAGATATTCTAAGCTTGTTTTCATCAAGCTTCTTATGCTTTTTCTTCTCTTCCTTTGCATCATCTTCCTGCTTAATCTCTTCATTAAGAGATAAAAGCTTAGCATTTAAGACATCAACATACTTTAATCCAAAGCAAATCCATGCAGAGATTACAAGAATTCCAAACATTGCAAACCAGAAGTTAACTGGTACATTCTCAAGGAT
>JAILRQ010000032.1 GCA_024698125.1 Acholeplasmatales bacterium | reverse complement strand
TCCTCAGATGTAATCTCCTCATCCTCGGCTATATATATTGTATCACTACTTGATTTAGCATACACATCATATGCTTCACAGTCTCCACTAACACATACATTAAATGATACTGTTTGATTATCCTTTGTAATCTCACTAATTTCTACACTACATTCCTTTAACGCGGTTTGTGCCTTATAGTAGAAGAATGCGAACACTCCTACTACTATCGCAATAATTAAAATTAATATTATTATAAGAGGGGTAGGAAGCTTTGCTTGCTTACTCTTCTTACTTGATTTCTTCTTTGCCATATTTAATCCCCGTAATTATCATATAAATAAATCTTAGTTTTATGGTATTTACTCCATATACTAAAGGCTAGGGTTAAAAGTACTACGGCAAGCCATACCTCAAGGCTATATCTATTTATACCATATACACTAAATGCTATTGGATATGCCACAAGGCTAAATAGTGGATAGCACCATTTAGTATAATGTGACGCAATAGCTGATGGTATTACAAGAAGCCCTATAAGATACCAGCAAGGCGTTTTTAACGCAATCGCAGTAACTAATACATAAGCTAATACAAGCACTGCTAAAACTGGTATTAAAAGCTTATAATGTGCTCTAATTCTAAAAAGCTCTAGGCTTGTAAAGAATGTAGCGCATAATATCATTAACCCTAAATAAATAAATCCAACCCTATTTGTAAAATCAAGTAGGGCTGTAAGTACTGATACCACAATAAGTGGTACAAATATTGTAATAAGACTATAGATTAGTATTCTCTTCTTCATCATAAATACCTACCATCTCACATAGCTTATTATACTTTTCAACAAGGTATGTATAAGGCTCTACAAAATCAGCCTCAACAATCTTATCCCCATCAATATATAACGCTTCATAGAATAGCTTCTCTCCACTCATTGAATAAAGCGGAAGCTTACGCTCTAGATCATCATTAAGCTCTGTAAATATTTCAAACGCAATCATCCATTTCGCATCATCTATACCTGGAGTCTTTTTATAATTCTTGTTCTTATTCTCTTCAATATTATATTTTGAATAATCCTTAACGAATGTTACCTTATAGGCACACTTATCTATAACCTTTGAATAGATAGTACCATACTCGTCCTCATTAATAGTAAAATCCTTAAGGCTTTCCTGCATAAAATCAACACCCTTAAAGCTATGTACTCTTGTGTTACATTTAGCCTTCTTAGCTGCAAACACTCTAAAAATCGCACTATTAAGAAGGGATCCTGTAATAAGGAAGCAAATCACTAATATAACCATTGCGGCCTTACGATTATTAAAATGCATTAAACCAATAATAAGTAATATATCTACTACAACCATTATTCCTGCAAGGATAAATAGATGTCTCGCCTTTAAGCTTTTAAAAAATTTCATCATTAAACGTCATCCACATCCTTTGCACCAATATCATGATACATTGCCCACTTAAAGTTTATATACTCCTCACCAATTTCCTTTGTTTGCATAAACTGTAAAAGGATATTGAAATCAGCATCGTAGCATAATCCTACACGGAATGTATCTCCTTCAATCTTTGTATTAACAATAGAATATTTAATACTTGAAGCCTCATGGTTATCACAAATAAGGATATCAATCATTGGTAATCTTCCAAGCTCCTCAATCTTAAACTCATGCTCGAACTTTGTACCTAAATTGTATGAAACAAGTAGCTCATTTGTAAGATTCAATTGCTTATATTTTAAAAGATCATGAATAATTGTGTATTTATAGATATGACCCTTATACTTCTTCGCAAGAACTAGACATACCTCATCCTCATATAAAACATTAGCGAATTGATATTCCAAGTTCTTTTTTAAATCAAAAAGGGGTCTTATCTCAAAGAACATATATCTCTTAAATCCCTCATATTTCTTTGGATATTTCTTTCTTCTAAACTTAGTCTCCTTAGTTAAATCTTCAAAAAAACCCATTAAAGCTTCACCTCAAGTCCTATTATAACATATTTTAATTTAAAATATGCTATAATTATATCAGGTGATTTTATGAAATATGGAGCGTTTCTTGATAAGCATAAAACTTTATATCTAACAGCCCCTTCATTTGGATGTGCTACATCTCCCTATAAGGAAAGGCTTATGATGGCTTTATCACATTTTAGGGATTATAAAATAAATGTATGTGAGGGCCCTTTTATCTATAAGCAAAATGGCCTATTATCCGCAACACCTAAGGAATGTGCAGATGATTTTATGAAGGCCTATAAAAATTATGATTATATATTATCTGTTGGTGGAGGAGAGGCCATGATATCTATTCTTCCATATATAAGCTTTGAAGAAATTGCAAAGCTTCCTCCAAAGTATTTTATGGGATATAGTGATAATACTATACTTACCTTCCTTCTTCCAACCATTTGTGATGTATCAGCTATATATGGTCTAAACGCCCCAGGCTTTGGTACTACATCACTTCTTGATTATCAGCGTGATCAGCTAGATTTAATGCTTGGTAAAAGCCTAAAGTTTAAGGGATATAAAAAATATGAGGTGGAATCTCTTAGAACAGATGATACCCCTTGTATGGAGATTAATCCAACAGAGCCTTCAATAATTACTGCATACCCTAATAATAATCTAGAGCTATCTGGAAGAATTATTGGTGGATGTATAGATGTAATATCTACACTTATAGGAACTAAATATGATAATGTTTCTTCCTTTAATGATAGATATGATAATATCCTCTGGTTCTTTGAAGCCTGTGATATGACACCAATTGAGGTATATAGAAGGCTTATTCAAATGAAATATAGTGGATGGTTTAGAAAAGCTTCTGGCTTTATGTTTGGTCGTCCATATATTAAAGATCTAATGTTTTCTAAATCATATAAGGACTTTATTATAGAGGCTATTGGTGATTTAGGGCTTC
>JAILRQ010000101.1 GCA_024698125.1 Acholeplasmatales bacterium | reverse complement strand
CGTAATATAGCATTCCTAGCTACTTCGATATTATTATTTTCACCTTGTCCAAAGCCTTCAACTGCATCAAGTCCATCTACGTCAGAGTAACCATATCCACCATCATTAATATTCCAAGATTGATTTGCAACAATCTTAAATTCATCACCCTGTTCTACATTAAATGTAACAAAGTATGCACCTTCATTATCATCATAATCAAAAAGCATTACATTATATTCTAAATCCCAACCATTTAAACCTATTATTCCAACACTAGTTATTTTGATTTTTTCCCTTTCTTTAATCTCATAATAAAGTGTAAATATATCGTTTGAATAATCGAATATTAAATATAATTCTTGAGTATCATCATATTTTCTCTTTAATTGTATCCAATAATTTTGAGTTTGAACTTCACTAAATCCTGCAGCTTTAAGTGTATCTATATAAGTTGAAGCTTCATCAAGATTAGAGTTATGGATAGCTAAATATTTTGTACTACTATTATATTTTAATTGACCTTTTTCGGTTTTATATTCAGGAATTTTTAAATCAGATAATTCTTTAGGGAAACCTTCATCATCTGTAGTTGGAGTATATTGATAATCATAATAAATAAATTCAATATTACCTCTAACATCGTAATTAGCATCCACAGGAATAATATAGAAATGATCCTCAACATCATTAGATGTTATATTATTTGCAGCTATTAACTTAGAATAAGCATCTGCAATCGAATCATCTAAATCAACCTTAATTTCATCATATGTTTCATTGCTATTTATCCTTTTAGCTGTAAAATAATAATCTAAAGCTTGTCTATCAGGAATTCCTTGTAATTGTCCATCTTTATCCCTATAATACAATTTTGCATTTATATGCGTTTGACTATTAACATCATAAAATCCTGCGACTAAATATTCAATTAAGGTAGTATCATTTACCTCACACCCTGAAATAATATTTCCATCTACATCATATAATGCAATTTCTACTGGAGTATATTCAGAACCACCACCACTATTTTCTCCTCCATCAACAAGTGCATATATTAAATCAAATCCAAAGATTTTACTAAATGATGCATAAATAGCTTTTAAAGAATCATTTTGCTCACCTGTAATATTAAAGAATGCATCATCATTAATATCTGTATTATTTAAACCTAAGCCTTCAAAATAAGCAGTTCCTAATGTCGCAGCCTTTGCATCAGTCATTTGATGAACTTTTCTTTGCTCTCCATCATAAAACCATCTAGAAGTACCAATTCTAAATTCGATATTTTCATCTAAGTATGATTGGAAAGTTTGATGATTATTATCCTTAATCAATTTAATATCTGATTCAATATCAAACTTTCTCCATTCCTTAATTGCATTATCAACTACTTCTACATAATCATATTCATATGTACACACATTCCTATATGACAATTCTTTTTCATTGTTTGCAGTATACATAGTTAATGTATAATTTGGGCTTGTTTTTTCCATATCATAATCAAGTATAAGATAACAATACCATTTAGTGTTATAACTATCATTTCCCTTAATAAGCGTGATATCAAATGAAACATCTGCAGTTATTAAATCATCTGTAGATATTTTAATATCAATCGCAAGGCCAAATTCATAGCTAATTAAATATGCACTATCTTCAGAATCAGCTTTTACTTCACCAGTTTCTAAATCAAGATATATTTGACCAGTGATTGTATCAAAATACTTATTATCAAATGTAAAATCATCACCAATTTTTTCATAAATAGCTTTTAGACATTGGAATTGTATCATTGGTGGTTGATCATATTCTAAGCCATCAATTCCATCTTCCATAATGTCACCATTAACATATACAGCTTTAATTTGATCAAGAGTACTTGATGAAATATATGCTGCATTTAATTTAGAGTTTTTAACATTTCCAATTTTTGAATTTGTAATAATTTCCTTTTTCTTAAAACTCTTCTCAACTCCGTTAAAAGCATATGTTACCTTATCATGCTCATTTGTAGGTAGTTTTGTTTCAGTACTACCACCACAAGCAGCAAGTAATAAAGAAAATGTTAAGATAAACAAAGTTAAAAAATACTTAAAACACTTTTTCATATTATCCCCTCCCAAGGCAAAAAATGGACCTAGACACCTAGCTCCATTTAAATTTAGTATACATGTATAATACCACCTGTTCTAACTCTTTTCGAGCAAGGTATATATCTTTCTACTTATATTTTACATCATTTATAAATATTATACAAATTTATTATATTTTCCAAGTCTCATTTTCAAAGTTAAGATAATCTTGTATATGGTATTTTAAAATTGTAGATTAAGGGACGTGGACATTTTCTAAGACATTATAACTCAGTACCTTTTTCTAATATGTCTACATATTCTTTAAAAGAATATTTAACATACCTTTGCTTTTGCTCAACTGGAACAATAATGCCTAATATAATCAATTCATTTATTATTTTAGATATAGTAGGTTTAATAAGATGTGATAAGTAAAATTTAAGGCGCTAACTTTTACTTAAAATTAAAATAAGCTATTTAAGTAAATTTTTCTCACAATTAATTAATGAGTTTACTTTGTTATAAAGAAAAGGTGCCGATTTCTCAGCACCATATATCTTAATGTTAAATTATTCAGCCATACCTGCAGTGATGATTGCCATCTTATAAACCTCATCAGCGTTGCATCCACGAGATAGATCGTTGATTGGAGCATTTAATCCTTGAAGGATTGGACCATAAGCCTCATATCCACCAAGTCTTTGAGCAATCTTATAACCGATATTTCCAGCCTCAATTAGAGGGAAGATGAATGTATTTGCTTGTCCAGCAACCTTTGAATCAGGGCACTTAGTCTTAGCAACAACCTCTGATACTGCTGCATCGAATTGGAACTCTCCATCGATAACTAGAGATGGATCCTTCTTACGAGCCTCGATAACTGCATCATGAGATAATTGAACAGTTCCACCCTTTCCTGAACCATAAGTTGAGAATGATAATACTGCAACCTTTGGATCAATTCCGAAGAATGCTGCAGTCTTTGCAGACTCTACTGCAACCTCAGCAAGCTTTTGAGCAGCTGTATATGTAACAGCTCCTGTAGCCTTGTCAACAGTATCCTCATAAGAGATATTGATTGCACAGTCTCCCATACAAAGCTTCTCCTCTACTCCATCCTTCTCACGAACTAGAATGAATGAAGATGATACTAATTGAGCACCCTTCTTAGTCTTTACTAATTGTAGAGCTGGTCTTACAGTATCAGCTGTAGAATATGTAGCTCCTCCTAGTAATGCATCAGCCTTACCCATCTTTACAAGCATAGTTCCGAAATAGTTAGACTTCTTTAAAGATGCTGCGCACTCTTCAGGAGTCATCTTACCCTTACGAAGCTCAACCATCTTGTCTACCATCTCTTGGAATCCTTCATAAGTTTGTGGATCAAGAACTGTAGCCTTAGAAACGTCAAATCCATTGTCCTTAGCTGCCTTAGCTACGGCATCCTTATTTCCGCAAAGGATTACGTTCATTAAATCTTCCTTTAATAATCTGTCTGCTGCAGAAAGAATTCTTGCATCAGTACCTTCTGTAAAAACAATAGTCTTTCTCTTAGCTGCTAAATTAGCTAATAACTTGTCAAACATACCCATTTTAATTTTCCTCCGTTTGTTATTTAACAATTTTTTATTAAAAAATTACCATAATTATTTTAAACTCTTTTTATATATAAATCAAGTTAAAAAAATATTCTACAAAATAATAATAAATGCTATAATTTTTATAAGAGGTGTTTAAGATGGATGTATTTGATAAAATTATAAGTGGAGAGTTTAGCTCTAAAAAGGTTTATGAGGATAATGATGTACTAGCAATACTAGATTTATCCCAGCAAACTCCTGGTCATACTCTTGTTATTCCTAAGAAGTGTGTTAAGAATATGCTTGAGATTGATGAGGAAACATTATTAAAAGCTACTAAGGTAGTACATATGCTTTGTAAAAAGCTTAAGGAAAAGCTTAATTGCGATGGATTTAACATCGTAAATAACTGCAATGAGGTTGCAGGTCAAACTGTTCCTCACTTCCATATTCATATTATCCCAAGATATAACGATGATAATTCAAAGCTATTATTTTTAAATAACTTTGATAAGGCTAATGTTAGTGATGCCAATAACGAAGGATTATATGACTTAGATGAAATCCTAAATAAAATCAATAGATAAAAAATGCCACCCTGCTTATTATAGCAAGGTGGCTTTTTTCTATGATACTGCTCCTACCTTTATATCCTCAGATTTATAGGTAATCTTCTTTAAATCATCCATCTTCTTAAATATAGTCTTATCAAGTGTCTTATAGGCATCCTTCTCTTTAGGGTCAAATCCATCAACCTCTAATATATTTTGACATATTAGATATATATTACCCTTTAGTCTATTAAGATAATCCTCTCTTGTTTGATAGTCTGTTGAGATAAATAATGAAATAAAAGATACCATATCCATTAAAAAGGCACTTTTTACCTGATGTAAGAACTTCTTTGAATCCTTCTTATTTTTAAGCATACTCCATCCAATCTTAGTGCCTGTCTTTTTAGATAATATTTTCATTAAATCATTATCATCAATAATCTTTGAAACAAACTCTACCTCTATTTCTGAAATAGTATTATCTAAGGCTATCATTTCAAGAAGTGATAGCTGTAATATTACATCATATCCATAATATAGCTTATCCTTATTTATTGAAGCCTCTACTGCCATTTCTTCAATCTCATGTCTCATATTCATATATTCATAATATGATTTATTAAATAACTCCTGCTTATCCATTGTTATCTCCTCCGTCAAATCCTTGTATATATTATACAAATATCTTTTATAAAATAAAAGGAGAAGCTTAAAAGATTAAAACTTCTCCACTTTAATTAAATATCCCTTAATGTAAACGCAATATCATCTAAGTTAAATGTATCGCTATCTCCTAGATATGTAAAGTTTAAATAAAAAGTATCTCGTATTAATTGATTACCAGTATTTGGATTAGTCCTTGTAATACAATTAATTTTAATATTAGGATTTAGTGAGATGTCCTCCTCTTCTTCTGTAAAAAAGGATTGTGAATTGTTTTTTATAAGAACATCATAACAAATTAAACCGATAGTTTGTCCATATGAAACTTTAATTTCCTCAACACAATCATCTGTAGTAACAATACCAAACATATCTGGGAAATCCTTAGTGTCAACAGCAGTATAAATATCCCAAGATTTTTCCATAGGATAAAAATACACACCAAAATAACATTGAAGTCTTACTATATAATATGTATATTTTGAACTTGTCTCTATTATTTTTATCTTCCCATCCGCTTCAAAATATTCATCTAACCCATACCCATAAGGATGGTCATATAAAAAATCAAAATACGCCATATCCCCACTATCATTCATTTTTACTATTCTATATGAAACTCCCATAATAAGTGATTCTTCACCAACTGTAAAATATACATCTTGTTTTTTATGATCTATCTCTACAATACTATTATCATCACCTTCATCACAAAAAAATGACATTGCATCTATATATAATGGATCATCCTTCTTTTCATTACATGATGTAAGTGTAAACACTATTAATAAAATTGTTATTACAATACTTATTCTTTTTATTATAGCCTTCATTTTTTAAGCTCCCCTATTCAAATCTAACATTTACATATTCCCCATAATCAGATTCTATTCTAAATACAGAATCTATTTCACAATTCTTAAATACAACATTCCTAAATGTTCCATAATTTTCTATATAGAAATGTTTAAA
>JAILRQ010000040.1 GCA_024698125.1 Acholeplasmatales bacterium | reverse complement strand
CAAAATATTGGAGGTAATGAAAATGAAAGGATTTTGTATTTCCTTAGATGTTTCTAAGGGCTCAAGCTTCTATCAAGGTTTTAAAGGTTTAGATGAACCAATAACAAAGCCTAAAAAGATAGAACACAATTTAGAAGGCTTCAAAGAACTATTGAAGCTAAAAGAAACTATAAGAAAGGAATATGATTCAGACTGCATTGTCATATTTGAATCCACTGGCATTTATCATAAGGCACTACAAACTTATCTTGATGAACATGATTTCAAATATACAATCATTAGTCCTCTTTTATCAGCTAAGGTTAGAAAGAGTGATATTAGAGGAACTAAAACAGACGCTAAGGATTGTGCATCAATAGCTAAAGTATTTTATCTTAAAGAATTAAGAATATATTCTAAAACAGATGAAATATATGATGATTTGAAAGAAAAAAGCCGTTATTATGACTTTTTAGTAGATGAAATGAAACGTTGGAAGATTGAATTTAGAAGATTACTAGATATTATTTATCCTGGATTTGATAAGATTTTTGAGGATTTATATATTGATTATGTTCAAGCATTACTACTTGAGTACCCTCATCCTGAAATCATCCGTAAAAAGAGATTGGATACAATAGCTAAATTCATTGAAAAACATACATGTCATAAAGGGGCATTTTCTTTAAAACAAGCACAAGCATTAAAGGATTATGCCGAAAACTGTGCCTCAGGATGTTCATATAAATCATATTTAGTTTCTCAATTCGATACAGTAATTCATACATTAAATTCTCAAATAAAGCATTTAGAAACAACTTTAGATGAAATAGTCGAAATAGCTAAGAAATTACCAAATTATGAAATTATAAGAAGTATACCAGGTATAGCAGATAATCTAGCATCTAGAATCTTAGCTGAAATTGGTGATATTGATAGATTCGATAATTCAAGTCAATTAGTAGCATATGCAGGGATAGATCCTCAAATATATCAATCAGGACAAATATCAGGATTACATTTAAAAATATCTAAAAAAGGTAATAAGAAATTAAGATGTTTACTATATTTGGCAGTTACATGTATGATTAAAACAAATAGAGATACAAAGATAGTGGAATTCTATAAAAGAAAAAAGGCAGATGGATTAGCCGCCCGTTCTGCCTTAGTAGCTTCTATGAATAAACTATTAAGAATAATTCATTCACTATGTAAAAATGGTTGTCTATTTAAATAACCATCTACATTATACCATATAATTTTTAAAAATGCCTCTTTTTGAGGTTTTTTGGTCTTGATTTAATAATATACGTTAATTCATATGGAAAATTATTAAATTAATACTTGATTTTCCTTATCTAATTTTTTGTGCTAAAATTATTATAGAGGTGTTAATATGGACGCATATAATAATATATTAGATAGAAAATCAGTAAGAAAATATCAGGATAAAAAAATAGATAACGAAGCTATAAATAAAATAATGAAGGCCGCAATGGCAGGACCTTCATGCCTTAACCTTAAGGATTATGCCTTTATAGTAGTTGATGATAAAAATGAGCTTAAGGCTTTAGCATCCCTTATAGGAAGAACATGTAATATGCTAAATGAGGCATCTCATGCCATAGTAGTATTAATGGATATGACAAGAGCCTTCCCTATAGCTAAGAATTACTCAATAATAGATGCATCCCTTGCTTGTCAAAATATAATGCTTTCAGCAAATGCCCTAGGGATAGGAAGTGTAATGCTTGGAATCTATCCTCAAGAGGATAGGGTTTTAAAGCTAAAGGATTATTATAAGCTTCCAGATGGAATGGTCCCTCATTCAATAATATCACTAGGCTATAGTGATGATCCAAGAGAAAAAGAGGATCACTTTGAGGAATCTAGGCTACATTATAATAAATGGTAAGAAAAAAAGGAGCGTTTGCTCCTTTTATTATTCTCCTTCATACTCACAAAGAGTTTCAACAGTGTAATCCTTTAATAAATCCTTACCCTTAAGGTCAACTAAATCGATTACAAATCCAAGTCCTGCAACTGCAGCTCCACTCTTCTCGATTAGGTGTGCTGTAGCAAGTGCAGTACCACCAGTCGCAAGTAGATCATCTATAACTAGAACTCTATCAAATGGACTAAAGGCATCCTCATGTATACATAATGTATTAGAACCATATTCTAGATCATAATTTTCAGTAATAACAGCTCTTGGAAGCTTTCCAGGCTTTCTTACTGGTACAAATCCTACTCCAAGCTTTGCGGCTACTGGTGCTCCAAAGATAAATCCACGAGCCTCAGGTCCTGCTACTACTGTAGCCTTAACCTTTCTTCCAAAATCGGCAAGTCTTTCTACTGCATATTGGAAAGCCTCAGGGCTTTGTAATAATGTAGTTACATCTCTAAACATAATTCCCTTCTTAGGCCAGTTAGGTATAGTTGTAATGTGTTCCTTTAAATCCATAGTGTTCACCTTCCATAATTATCAACAACAAGATTTTATCACAAAAGCCTTATTTATTAAATATGTAAATTAATGAAAGAAGAAACCAAAGTAATGAAATTTATACAATTTTTGTCGATTTGTTTTAAATTGTGTGAAAAATCACATAATTTCACATAATTACAACTAAAAAAATCCCACATTTTATTGTTATACTATGGGTGTCTTGAAAAAGGACCAGTGGTGATCCCTACACCACCGTAAAAAAATTTTTTCATAAACAAACTAACTCTCCCTATTTAGTACATTGAGGAAGCCCGCAAGAGCTTCCTCTTTGTATTTAGTAAGATTTTTGGTATAATTATATAAAAAGGTGGCGATTATATGTTTAAAATTAATGTAGTAGAGGATGAAAAGAATCTAGCAGGACTTTTAGAGGCTTATCTTAAGAAGGAAGGCTATGAGTGTAAAATATTCAATACTGGCGAAGATGCAATGGCTCATAAGGCTGATGATGTTCATCTATGGGTTTTAGACATAATGCTTCCAGGAGCTATAAACGGATATGATTTGATTAAGGCTATCCGTGAGGAGAATCCAATTATGCCAGTTATCTTTACATCAGCACGTGATCAGGATATTGATAGAATAATGGGTCTTGAGCTTGGTTCTGATGATTATGTTTCTAAGCCATACTCACCACGTGAGGTTATGCTTAGAATTAAAAATCTATTAAATAGAACATACAAGATGGATAATCAAAAGATTAGTGAAATCATCAAGTATGATATATATACTATCAATAAGGATAAGAGATGTGTATATATGGGAGAGGAATTAATTAATTTAACATCTAAGGAATATGAGCTACTTATATTCTTACTTGAAAATAAGGGTAAGGCTTTTGATAGGGATCAGCTTCTTGAAAATATTTGGGGTAGCGAATATTTTGGAAGTGACAGAGTCGTTGATGACTTAATGCGTAGATTAAGATCTAAGATGGAAAAGCTTGATGTTGAAACTATTTACGGATACGGATATAGATTAAAATAATGAAGAAGTTTTCACTTTCTACGCAGTTATTGATTTTAATAGTAATTGTATTACTATTCACAAGTACACTATTTGGAGTACTTATTTATTCAAAGCTTGATTCTATGGCTGATTCACAGGCCCTAAAGAATCTTTCAACTGTAGTTACTACTTCAAGAGAATCATGGAGTAATTCTTCAGTCACAACAGACTTTTCACTATCTAGTGATACTGATATGACAATTGGGTATATAAGATTATTACCAAATGAAAATTATAGATCACCAGAAGATCAGGGTGGTAATCAGGGAGGTCAAAATCAATCATCTAAGGCTTATATCATAGAGGCATTTATACCTCAATCAGATGACACATCTGATAATCCTCAGGAGTCAGGAAACTATGGGCCTGGAGGTAATATTGATACAGACCCTACAAGAGGTAACTTCCTTGATATGTATGATGAATATAAATCATCTAACTATGAGGCTATTGTAGGTACATCAGATGAATCAAGTACCGAAAAGATTGTGACAGCAGGATCTCTTGCGACAAACACATCAGGTACAGCTACAACTAAGGTAGAGGGATATTTAATATATCTTGCATACGAGGTATCAAGTGATGGAATAGTGTTTGTAGCATTTACTAATTCATCATATGCTAAAACACTAAGACGTAATTGGATGCTTGATATTTCATATATATTTGGAATTGTATTGCTTGTAGCCGCATTTATTATCTTTATTTGGTCTAGATATTATACAACAAGATTATTTAGATTAAATACACACATTCATAATTTAGGTAAGACAAATTATGAAATAGCATATATAGATGATGGTAAGGATGAGCTGGCACTACTCTCTAAATCGGTAGACGATATGAGACTTACTATTGCACATAATGAAGCAGAGAAGAAGGAAATGCTTCAAAATGTATCACATGATTTTAAAACCCCAATATCTGTAATCGTTGGATATGCAGAGGCCATCAAGGATGGTGTTGAGGGAATTGATAAGGCTGATATTATTATTGAGCAGGCTGATGTATTAAAGAATAAGGTTTATAAGCTATTACAATATAATAAGCTTGAATACCTATCAAAGGATAAAGAGTTTGAGCCTGTTTCAATGAAGGCTGTTATTGAGCATGTATTACATAATTATCAAACGCTTGAGGGAATTGAGGTTAAGTCATCATTAGACGAATCAACATTCCTAGGATATGAAGAAAACTTCTATACTGTTGTTGATAATATTATGGAAAATGCTAAGCGTTATGCTAAATCAGAAATCAGAGTAGAATTAAAGAACGGAGTTCTTACATTCTATAATGATGGAGATCCTATTGATGAGAAATTTTTAAACTCAGCCTTTAAGGCTTATGAAATGGGTTCTAAGGGACAGTTTGGCTTAGGAATGTCTATTGTTAAGAAAACACTTGATTTCTTCCAATATGATATATTTGTTTCAAATGAAAATCCAGGAGTAAAGTTTACTATAAAGAAGAAGGATATAATTAACCCTAATAAATTATAGGTTGACTTTATATCGTAAAAAGATTATAATTCAAATCGTAAATCGATGAGAGGAAGGATCCTTATAGAGTTTCCTTATAAGAGAGTAGGCAGATGGTGAAAGCCTATAGGATATATAAGAAATCTAACAGCCTCAAGAGATGGAAGAAGATTAGTAGAACCATACGTATGCCTGCGTTAAGGGCTTAGAGTGCTAGATATATTCTAGAACTAGGGTGGTACCACGATATTTATGCGTCCTTAGATTTTAAGGACGCTTTTTTTATTTATTAAAGGGAGGTAAATAAAAAATGAAGAGGCTTATGATTCCATTAACGATATCAACATATTGTATAGCATTATTTTTAACGCTTACAGCAATACTTGATACAAGATGGCCTGTATATTTATGGCTAGTATCTATTGTAGTAAGCTTTATACTTAGCTTAGCTAATGTATGCTACGCAATTATTGGTAAGCATGAAGAGAGTAATATTTATAGGGATTCATTAATATTTAAAATAGTATTAATACCATTCTTTATCGCCAACTTTATTCTTGGAGTATTAGTTGCGGTATCATCATTATTCTCAGTATTTACACTATTCTTCTTTGCGTCTATACCATTATTTATAATCGCATTATTAATGATGGTATTTGCATATTGGCTAATGCTTTCAACATCATCATATTCAATAGTCTTAAGGCTAAAGAAGGTTGTTATAAGTAAGGCACCAATAAAGGATGTGCTTATTATAGTGCTACATTTCATATTTGTATTAGATGTGTTTGCGGCAATTATATTATATAGAGATTATAAAAAAGGAGTTTTATATTATGAAGAGAGATAAGATCAAGCAATTATTTGCAAAAAAAGAAGCCACTAAGGCCACAGTTTATGGTTGGGTTAGAACAAATAGAGCTCAATCACAATTTGGATTCTTAAATGTTAATGATGGATCAACTATATTAAACCTACAGGTTGTATATGATCCAGAGCATATTAAAAACTTTGATGAGGTTTCAAAGTTTAGAGTAGGTATGTCTGTTATGGTAGAAGGAGATATTATTCTTACACCAGATGCTAAGCAGCCTCTTGAAATGCATGCGACTAAGGTTGTTATGCTAGGAGATTGTCCAGAAAACTATCCTATTCAACCAAAAAGACATACTCCAGAGTTCTTACGTGAGTATGCTCACCTAAGAGCTAGAACTAATAAGTTCAATGCTGTATTTAGAATAAGAAGTGTTGCGGCTATGGCAATACATTCATATTTCCAATCAAATGGATACCTATATGTTCATACACCACTTATCACATGTGCTGACTGTGAGGGAAGTGATCAAATGTTTAAGGTTACAACATTTGATATGAACAACCTACCAAAGGGTGATGATAAGAAGGTAGACTTCTCTAAGGACCTATTTGGTAAGCAAGCATTTATTACAGGTTCAGGACAGCTTCAAGGAGAAACATTCGCAATGGCATTCTCTGATATCTATACATTTGGACCTACATTTAGAACAGAGAACTCAAACACTAAGACTCATGCAAATGAGTTCTGGATGATTGAGCCAGAAATGGCATTCTGTGATCTACAGGGTCTAATGGATATCGAAGAGGAAATGCTTAAATATGTAGTTAAGTATGTATTAAAGGAATGTAGTGATGAAATAGCATTCTGCGATCAATTCATTGAGAAGGGATTAAAGAAGAGACTTGAGGATTTAGTATCATCAAGCTTTGTACGTATTACTCACCATGATTGTATTGACCTTCTTAAGAAGGCTAATGTTAAGTGGGAGTTTGAGCCATCATATGATGACGATATCGCTAAGGAGCATGAGCGTTATATTACTGAGCACTTCAATGGACCAGTATTTATTACAGACTGGCCTAAGGATATCAAGGCTTGGTATATGAAGGTTAATCCAGATAACAAGACAGTTGCGGCTGTAGATTTAGTTGTGCCTGGATCAGGAGAGCTAATGGGAGGATCTCAAAGAGAAGAGAACCTAGATACATTATTAAAGAGAATGGAAGAGCTTCATGTAGACAAGGAGCCAATTGATTGGTACCTTGACACACGTAGATATGGTGGAAACATCCACTCTGGATTCGGAATGGGATTTGAAAGACTTGTTATGTATTTAACAGGTGTTGATAATATCCGTGATGTACTTCCTTACCCACGTACTCCAAAGAACTGTGAATACTAGGATTATGATGACAAGCTTCGGCTTGTCATTTTCTTTTATTTAAAATATATGATATAATAACAAAAGTATTAGGAGCTGATAATATGAGCATTATAAAGGATATAGTAAAGAAAATTAAAGAATACGATACAATAATTATCCATGGGCATGAGCATCCAGATGGAGATTGCCTTGGTTCACAATTTGGATTAAAGGATATAATAAAGGCTACCTGGCCAAATAAGAAGGTATATGCTGTTGGAGAGAGCAGTGATTACCTAGCATTTATGGGAGAGGTAGATGTAGTAGAGGATGATACCTTCAAGGGAGCATTATCTATTATTGTAGATTTAGCAAATGCTGAAAGAGCATCTGATAAGAGATTTAATTTATCAGCATTTAGAATAAGAATTGATCATCATATTAAGATTGAAACATTTGCTGATATTGAATATGTAGATGATAAATGCTCATCTTGTGCTGAAATCATTGCTAATATAGCATTTGATAACAAGCTTAAAATGACACTTGATGGAGCTTATGCCTTATATACAGGTATAGTAACAGATACAGGAAGATTTAAGTTTAATTCTATTACAAAGCGTACTTTTGATACAGCAGGAAGACTACTTGATATGGGTATAGTACCACAGGATATTGATAATAATCTTGCGGCTGATACACCAGAGTCTTTAAAGCTTAAGGGATATGTATTATCTAATTTTGAAATGGTAGATGGTAAGTTTGCCTACATCAAGATGACAAGAGATATTATAGAAAGATTTGGGGTTACTGATGAGGAAGCCGCAAACAATGTAACTATGCTATCAACAATCAAGGGTGTACTTACTTGGGCCTTATTTATAGAATATGAGGATCATAAGCTAAAAATAAGAATAAGAAGTAAGGGACCAAGGATTAATGACCTTGCAGCTAAGTATAATGGTGGTGGACATGCTATGGCATCTGGAGCTAAGATGAACTCATGGGATGATGTAGAACCATTCATTAAGGATATGATGGAAGTAGTTAATAATTATACTAAGTAGTACTATTAGGGCCACAATTTTTTGTGGCCTTAAAAAAAGTGCTTGATTTAATTTATTTTTATAGTATAATTAAAAAGGTATCAACATAGGACTATAGCCAAGCGGTAAGGCAAGGGACTTTGACTCCCTCACGCGCTGGTTCGAATCCAGCTAGTCCTGCCAGCT
>JAILRQ010000036.1 GCA_024698125.1 Acholeplasmatales bacterium | reverse complement strand
TAGTTTTGAAAGAAAAGTCTGGTGATGATGGCGAGATGGACACACCCGTTCCCATACCGAACACGGAAGTTAAGCATCTGAGCGCCGATGGTAGTACAATGTGCAAGAGTAGGACGTTGCCAGGCCCTTCTTTCTTTTTATATGGAGGTTTAGCTCAGTTGGGAGAGCATCTGCCTTACAAGCAGAGGGTCAGCGGTTCGAGCCCGTTAACCTCCACCATTTATAAATATTTAAAAGTTTCTCATAGCAGAATCATTTTAATTGGCATGCCGACATAGCTCAATTGGCAGAGCAACTGACTTGTAATCAGTAGGTTGAGGGTTCGATTCCTTTTGTCGGCACCACTTAATTTATGTCCCGTTAGCTCAGCCGGTAGAGCACTTGACTTTTAATCAAGGGGTCAGCGATTCGAATTCGCTACGGGACACCACTTTTCTATCTGCCTCGGTGGTGGAATAGGTAGACACGTTGGACTTAAAATCCAATGGACTAATAATCCGTGTCGGTTCGACTCCGACCCGAGGTACCACTTATTTATAAGGGGTTTTAGCTCAGCTGGGAGAGCGCCTGTTTTGCACGCAGGAGGTCAGCGGTTCGATCCCGCTAAGCTCCACCAATTTAATTGGTGAAATAGACAATTTAAAATAGTGTAAGTAATAGAGATTCTATATGGCGGTGTGGCTCAGCTGGCTAGAGCAAACGGTTCATACCCGTTAGGTCGGGGGTTCGAATCCCTCCGCCGCTACCAACTTTATGCTTTGGACCCATAGCTCAGTTGGTTAGAGCTACCGGCTCATAACCGGTCGGTCGTAGGTTCGAGTCCTACTGGGTCCACCAGTTTTCAAACTAAATATAAACTTAACACAGCTAATCATAATGGAGAAATACCCAAGAGGCTGAAGGGATCGGTCTTGAAAACCGACAGGGGGCGAAAGCTCCGCGGGGGTTCAAATCCCTCTTTCTCCGCCACTTATGGTTCGGTAGCTCAGTTGGTAGAGCACAGGACTGAAAATCCTGGTGTCGCGGGTTCGATCCCCGCCTGGACCACCACTTTTTGTGATTAAGTTTTTATTACCACATCGCGGGGTGGAGCAGTCTGGTAGCTCGCCGGGCTCATAACCCGGAGGTCGCAGGTTCAAATCCTGTCTCCGCAACCAATTAAATTAATAATGGTCCGGTAGTTCAGTTGGTTAGAATGCCTGCCTGTCACGCAGGAGGTCGCGAGTTCGAGTCTCGTCCGGACCGCCACTTATTAATGAAGCTAAGACATCAAACGATGTCTTTTTTTATTTCTAATAGTAGCTTATAGTTTTTTAATATAAAAAGTGCTATTATAAAAATAAGATGGGTGGTTATTATGAAGAAGGAATATGGTAGAAGCTTTCAAATATTAAACTTAATAGGTTGCTTTTTTATATTTGGGCTTTGTGTAACTATAATTCTTCTTATAGATTCCAAAAGCTTATTTTGGGGTAAGGTAACACCAATTATTATTTCCTTCATCCTAGTTTCAATATATGGTAAGCTTATGGAAATGCTAATATCAAGAAGATATAGATATTCATGGGTTAGAAGCATCAATAAAAAGCATAGTGATGATAATGGCTCATATAATCTATATAAGGTAGATCCGTATTATGAGGATAAGGGTATGACTGGATATCAATACAGTAGAATGAAAAGATTTAGATTAACAAACTTTTTCATCTATCTTTTAGCATCCTCTGTTCTTATAATGGGGCTTATAGATTTTAGTGGTACCCTATTTCACGATATAATTCTTCCAATTATAATGATTGTTTGTGGATGTGGTGTATTATTTGTTCTAGTTGATTTTATAGAGGAAGCGTTAATCAAAAGATTCTATGTAAAACGTAAAAAAATAGATGAAGTAGTCCAAAACAGCAAAAAAGATTCAATTTATAATAAAAATTTGAGAATTTACTATATACCAATTTGCCTATTTATTGGTATAATAATAGTAATGATAGTAGTTGATTTTTCTAAATCAATAGCGTACATTACACAAAGAATTCTCATAATTACAGCAATTATTTTGTTTTTCATTGTGTTTTTAGATCTTACAATTTCAAGAATTACAAGAAATTTAAGAGTTTTAGATGAGGAATCACAAAAAACTATAGATAGTGATTTGTCTGCTGTAATAGATGAAGAAATAGGTAAAGAAAAGGAGAGGGATAATAATGAAGTTTAATGCAGAGGAATTAAAGCAATTCAAAAGAGATTTAGATGCTTCATTACAAGAGCTTTCTAACAAATATAATATTGATATAACATTAGGAAAGATTGCCGTGGTTGACGACATGTTTTCAATTAGACTAAATGCAGAGCATAGACCACTTCCTAAGAAGGCTGCACCAGCATCACCTTCTAAGCCACAGCCAAAGCCAATTCCTAAGAAGCCAGCAAAGAAGCTTGATAGCCTATCAGATAAGGATTTAGAGAATCTAGACCTAGATGACCTAGACTTAGATGACCTATCAGATGATGTTGCAGAGCCAGCTAAGAAGGAAGAGCCTAAGAAGGCTGAACCAAAGAAGGTTGAGCCAAAGCCAGCACCAATTGCGCCAAGAAAGCCAGTTGTGCCACAAAAGCCAGAGCCTAAGGCTGCACCTAAGAAGCCAGCAAAGAAGCTTGATAGTCTATCAGATAAGGATTTAGAGAACCTAGATTTAGATGACCTAGACCTAGATGATCTATCAGATGATACATTTGATGAGGAGCCAAAAAAGGTTGAGCCAAAGAAGGTTGAGCCAAAGCCTGTAAAGAAGAATGATGATAGAGAGCTTACAAATGAGCTTAAGGCTGATGAGGAATATCAAAGAAAATCAGACATTCCAAAGGATGAGCCTCTACCAGATGCACCTAAGAAGAAGAAAAAGCTTGATGAGCTTACAGATGAAGAGCTTGTAAATATGGATTTCGATGATATCGATTTTGGTGATGAGGAGCCTGTAGAAGAGGAGCCAAAGCCAAAGAAGAGAAAGAATACATATCAGGACGATGATGACTCACGTTATGACCAAGAGCTTGAGAGATTCCTAAACCCAGGTAAGAAGGTTTCATATGATAGAGATCCTTCAAATGTGTTTGAGGAAAAGAATAGACAATCTAAGCCATCTTATATAGATGAGGATAATGATGATGATATCACTGATGAGGAGCTTGAGGCCTATATGGCACAGTCAGGATACTATGACTATAGCTTCCAGGCTAAGCTAATTCAGGCTGATTCAAATATTCAGGATTTCTATACAGATGTTAAGAACCTATTATTATCAAATGATGGTGTAAGATCTAAGGTTATGTGGGAGTATGATTTATTCACATATAAGGGAAAGCCTATCGCAAGACTTAACATCGAAGGAAAGACATTACAGGTGTACCTAGGTCTTGATCCTGAGGAGTATGATGGTTCATCATACAAGGTTAAGATTATAAAGGATCCAGCTTATTCAGGAACTAAGGTTCTAGCTGAAATCAACTCAATGAATGATGAGGATCAAATGTATGATTTAATTGGAGATTTAGCAGAAACTCATAATATTATGCCTGGTGAGGACAGATATGATGACTATCATTTCCAATATGAATCATTAGATGAGCTAATTGCTCGTGGATTAATTAAGGAAAACTAATTATTTGACTTAAAAAATAAATTATGTTATATTACCTATAGCGATGATAAGAGGATAAATAAGTAATTACCCTTAAGCGAGTGCAGGATTTTGGTGAAACGCTGCATACGGTATCTTATTTTGTGGGCTTGGAGCTTCGAAAGACGTGTTGGCGCGTTAAGCCATGAGGTAGATTTATATCTACGAATTAAAGGTGGTACCACGTGATTAATTCTCGTCCTTTTCGGAGGACGAGATTTTTTTATTATAAAGGAGGAATGTATTATGCCAATTATTTTACCAGAGGATATACCTGCATATAAGACACTAGAGGATGAGAATGTCTTCGTTATGCGTCCTGATAGAGCCTCAAGCCAGGATATAAGACCAATTGAGATATTAATACTTAATCTAATGCCTACAAAGATTGAAACTGAAACACAGCTTGCAAGATTACTTGCAAACTCAACACTTCAGGTTAATCTAACATTACTTCAAACAAGAACACACAAGGCTACTCATACATCAGAGGAGCACATGGGAAGATTCTATAAGGAGTTTGATGATATTAAGGATAAGACATTCGATGGAATGATTATCACAGGAGCTCCTGTAGAGCAAATGGATTTTGAAGAGGTAGAGTATTGGGAGGAGCTATGTAAGATCTTTGATTTTGCAGAAACTAATGTAACAACTACTATGTATATATGCTGGGGAGCACAAGCAGCCCTATATTACTACTATGGAATAAAGAAGCATCTTCTAAAGGAAAAGCTATTTGGAGTATTTGCTCATAAGAAGATGGTTAAGTTTGAAGCTCTATTAAATGGTATTGATGATATCTTCTATATTCCACAATCAAGACACACTACAATTAGTGATGATGATTTAAAGAATAATAAGGATTTAGTAGTGCTTGCGCATAGTGAAGATGCAGGTGATACATTAATTAAATCAACAGATAATACTAAGCTATTTATTCTAGGACATGTTGAGTATGATAAGTTTACCCTAGATAAGGAATATAAAAGAGATTTATCAAAGGGACTTCCTATCAAGGAGCCAGTTAACTATTATATAAATGGTGATATTAATGTTTTATGGAGAAGTACCGCAACAATTTTATTCCTAAACTGGTTAAACTATTATGTATACCAGGTTACACCATATGAGTTTGGTGAAATACTTAAGAAATACTAAGGCTTTCTAAAAAGCCTTTTTTCTTTCCTTAAAAAATAGTATAATAGAAAGTGCCAAATGAGGTGGTATTATGAATATCAAGGCTATAATCGCAAATGGGCTAGCATACGGTAAGGTTATTAAGGCTCATAAGCATAGCTCTAACCATGACATCTACTCATCTAATGATGAGGAGGAGCACAAGCTTGTTGATAAGGCTATAGAAAAGGCCTATTCAGATCTTGAATCCTTAAAAAGAGATAATAGAGATGACGAGGAGCTTATTAAGGTACAGCAAATGCTTGTAAAGGACCCATTATTATATGGTGAGGTTATAAAGCTTATAAACGAAAAGCATTTTACAGCTCATAGTGCACTTGAGGCTGTTTTTGATGATTATATAAAAAGATTTAATGAGGCTCGTACTACATATCTTCAGGAAAGAGCTTTAGATATGGAGGATGTTAAGAGAAGGGTAATGCTAAATCTTGATGATAATGAGGCTATTAATGTAGAGGGTGAGTTTATTCTTGTAACTGATAATCTATATCCATCATATCTTATGACATATGATAAGCAGATTATAGGAGTAATAGCCTTAAATGGTGGATATACATCACACAGTGCCATACTTTGTAAGGCACGTGAGATACCATATGTACTTGTTGATGATATAGAGCCACTTATTGGTAATGTGCTTATTGATACAAGAAAGAACATTATAAATGAGGATCCAAAGCAAAAGGATATTGATGAATATATTAAGCTTAAGATTGATAGAGAATCCTTTGAGATAAATGATTTCCGATCATTTGGTGTTCACATTTTCGCAAATGTTACATCAAATAGTGATTTATATAAGGTATTAAAGTACAACATGGATGGTGTAGGATTATACCGTACAGAGCTTATCTTTATGAATCTTGATAGACCAATGTCATATGAGGAGCAGAATAAGATATATACTGAGGCCTGTGATATGATGCAGGATAGAAATATCTGCTTCCGTACCTTTGATATAGGTGATGATAAGCAGCTATCATATATTAAGACCTTCCATAAGGGTATTGATAATTATAAGAATAACCCTGAGGTTTTTGAAACACAGATTAAGGCCTTAATTAACGCTAATAGATATGGAAATATGAAAATAATGTTCCCTATGATTGAAACTAATGAGGAGTTCCAATTCCTTAAGGATTGGGTATTAAGAATTAAGCGTGAGCTTAATAATGATATGCCTCTTCAAATAGGTATGATGCTTGAGACTAAAATGGCAGTTGAAAATATTGAAACATTTGATAGCTGTGATTTTATGAGCCTTGGTACTAATGATTTAACTAAGGAGCTTTATAATATTTCAAGAGAGGAAACTCTAAACTATAGAGTATTTATTAAGGATTTAATTAATACCCTACGTAAGGTAGTAGAGGTATTAAAGGAAAAGGGTATTGGGCTTTCTATATGTGGAGAGCTTGCCTCAGTTAAGCCTGTAGTACGTAGGCTTTATAGAGTAGGACTTAAGAACTTTAGTGTTTCTGCAGCCTCTGCAAGAGCACTAAATGATGCCCTACTATCAGAGCTTGAGGAATAGATACGATTTCTTCCTAAATATATTGATTTTTAAAAAAATATACCCTATAATTATATTGTAAATGAATATTACCATTAAAAAGGGAGTAGAATCCTGCTTGCAGGAATGCTATCGTCAATCGATTCTTATGGATCCGGTATCATTTTAAATTTCAAGACTTTTGACACATGTCAAAGGTCTTTTTAATTAACCGGAGACATGGATGATGGTGATTCATTTATAAAGATCATATAGGAGGAAGAAAAGATTATGATTGAAACAATATTAAGTGCCCCAACAATGGGGATAGTATTAGGAGTTGGTATTGCGGTAGTGCTTTTACTAGTTTTATTTTTCTTAAGCTATGTAAAGGCTGCACCAGATACTGCCCTAATTATTTCAGGTATGGGAAAGAGAAAGATTCTTATCGGAAGAGCTGGATTCCGTATTCCATTCCTACAGCGTATAGATAAGCTATCACTTCGTGTTTTCCAGGTTGATATTAAGACAGATGAGGCTATTCCTACATCAAACTTTATTAACATTAGAGTTGATGGAGTAGCAAACCTTAAGATATCATCTAACCCAGAGCTTTTAGATAGAGCTGCAGAGGCTATTCTTAACATGAATGAGAAGAATCTTATAATGCAGGTTCAACAGGTACTTCAAGGAAATATGCGTGAAATCATTGGTACTGTTGATATTAAGAAGCTAGTTCAGGATAGACAGGGTGTTGCACAATCTGTAAAAGAGAATGTAGTTCCTGATATGGCTAAAATGGGTATCGAGGTTGTAAATTTCAATATTCAATCATTTGCTGATGATAATCATGTAATTGAAAATCTAGGAATTGATAACATTTCACAAATCTCTAAGGATGCGGCTATTGCTAAGGCTAATGCTGATAGAGATGTAACAATTGCTAAGTCATTAGCTGAAGAAGCAGCTAATAACTCTAGAGTTGCTGCTAACCAAAAGATTATTGAGCAAAATACAGAGCTTTCATTAAAGGAGTCTGCATTAAAGCAAAAGACAGATACTGCAAAGGCTACTGCTGATGCTGCATATTCAATTGAGGAGCAAAAGAAGCAACAGGAAATCAACATTGCACAAATTAATGCTGATATTGCAAAGAGAGAAAGAGAAGTAGAGCTAGGACAAAAGGAGGTTGAGCTTCAAGAAAGAAAGCTTCAAGCTCAAATCAATAAGCAAGCAGAGGCTGAGAAGTATGCTGCTGAGCAAAAGGCACAGGCAGACCTATTCATTCGTCAAAAGGCTGCAGAGGCTAAGAAGTATGAGCTAGAGCAAGAGGCTGAGATGCAAAAGATCAAGGCAGAGGCAGAGCGTGTAGCTAAGGAGAAGGCTGCAGAGGCTCTAAAGATTGAAGCTCTTGCTAAGAAGGATGCTGCTCTTGCAGAGGCAGCTGGAATTGAGGCTAAAGGTAAGGCAGAGGCTGATGCTATTAAGGCTAAGGCTGATGCGATGAAGCAGTATGGAGAGGCTGCCACATTACAATTAATCCTTGATTCAAATGTATTACCAAATATGATTAAGGCATATTCAGAGCCAATGGCATCTGCTATGTCTAAGATTGATAGTATTACAATGTATGGAGAGGGAAATACAGCAAAGCTTAACGAGGAAATTACAAAGAATGGTACTCAAATATTTGCAGGTCTTGAGCAAGCAACAGGATTAGACATCAAGTCTTTACTTGCTGGATATCTTGGAGGAAAGCTTATTTCAAAGGGCAAGAGTGACCATGAAGAAGAAAAGGGAGAATAATTAAAATATTTATTAATAGGGGGTTAGGCACAGAGCAATCTGTGCCTTTTAGTTTATCCTATATATTATATATAATAGGGATTTTTGAGGAGTAGAAGGGGTGAATTTTTAGGGTGAAATTTAGTTCAAAAAATAGTTTAAACTTTTTAAAAATAATACTTGCAATAACCCCAAATCTATTATATAATGATAAAGGCTCGACTATCGAGCAAATGGCTGTGAAGTGGGAGGTTGCCGATACACTGAAAGGCGTTGTCACAACGGTGAATTGGGTTTTTCCACGGAGCAAGTCTATACAAGGATTATAGGCGAAAGGAGTACTTTAAAAATGGCAAAAGAAAAAATTAGAATTCGTTTAAAGTCTTATGATCACAGATTATTAGATCAATCTGCAGCAAAAATTGTTGAGAGTGTAAAGAAGGCAGGTTCTCAAGTTAACGGACCTATTCCTCTTCCAACAGAGAAGGAAATCTTCACTATCTTACGTTCTCCACACGTAAACAAGGATTCACGTGAGCAATTCGAGCGTAGAACTCATAAGAGATTAATCGAGATTGTTGATCCAAATCCAGCAACAATCGACTCTTTAATGCACATTTCACTACCTAGTGGTGTTGATATTGCTTTAAAGAAGTAAAAACAAAAAACAAGAAAGAAACAAAGAGGTGTAATTTAAATGGCTAAGGGAATCTTAGGTAGAAAATTGGGCATGACTCAAATTTTCAATGCAGCAGGTGATTTAGTACCTGTAACAGTAATCGACTGTACACCAAACGTTGTTCTTCAACAAAAGACTGTTGAAAACGATGGATATGTAGCTGTACAAGTTGGTTTTATTGACAAACAAGAAAACCGTAGCAACAAGCCAGAAATTGGACATGCTGCTAAGGCTAACACTGCTCCTAAGCGCTTCATAAGAGAATTCCGTTTCTCAGAAGCACAAGGAGAAAACGAGTTAGTATCTTATAATGTTGGTCAAGAAGTTAAATGTGATATATTTAGCGAAGGAGAAATTGTAGACGTAACTGGAGTATCAAAAGGAAAAGGATACGCTGGAACAATTAAGCGTTACAATGCTCGTAGACAAAGAATGACACATGGTGTATCAGCATCACACAGAGAAGTTGGTTCTATGGGACCAATCAAAGGAAATATGAAAGGTAAACACATGCCTGGTCATATGGGAGTTGATACAGTAACATTACAAAACTTATCAATTGCTAAAGTTGATACAGAAAGAAACTTAATTTTAATTAAGGGTAATGTTCCAGGACCTAAACAAGGTTTAGTAGAAATTAAGACAGCTATTAAAGCTGCTAAGTAGTTATATAGGAAAGGAGATTTATTATGCCAACAATCGCATTATTAAATCAAGCTGGTAAGAAAGTTAAAGATATTACTTTATCAGAAGAGATTTTTGGTATTGAGCCAAATCAACAAGTAATTTACGATGTTGTAAATGCTCAAAGAGCTGCAATGCGTCAAGGAACACACGATGTAAAGACTCGTACAGAAGTTAGTGGTGGTGGACGCAAGCCTTGGAGACAAAAAGGTACTGGACGTGCTCGTCAAGGATCTATCCGTGCTCCACAATGGCGTGGTGGAGGTCAAGCATTTGGACCTACTCCAAGAAAGTATGATGTTAAAGTTAACAAGAAAGTTAGACAATTAGGATTAAAGTCAGCTTTATCATACAAAGTATTAAATGAAAAGTTAGTTGCTGTAGATGCAATTAAGTTTGATCAAATTAAAACAAAGGATTTCGTTGAATTCTTAAATAACATTAACGCAAATGCTAAGACATTAGTATTAGTTAATGAATTAGATGCAAATACTGCATTATCTGCTAGAAACTTACAAACTGTATTCGTATGTCCAGTTGAACATGCATCAGTTTATGACATTCTAGTTTATGATAAGCTTGTTGTTACAAGCGATGTAATTTCTTATTTCGAGGAGGCATTGAAGTAATATGGCACAAGTAGTATTAAAACATTATGATATTATAAAGAGACCTATCATTACTGAGAAGTCAATGTCTTTAAAGGAACAATTCAACAAATATACATTTGCTGTTGATCCAAAGGCAAATAAGATTGAAATTAAGAATGCTATTGAAGCAATCTTTAATGTAAAAGTATTAAGCGTTGCAACTTTAAATGTAGCTGCAAAAGATAAAAGAATGGGTAAGTACGAAGGAAAGACTTCTGCTTACAAGAAGGCAATTGTTAAACTTGCTGAAGGACAAACAATCGCTGCATTCAACTTAGACTAATTAAAATATTAAATTATAGGAGAAATTAAAATGGGTATTAAAAAATATAAACCTACCACAAATGGTAGACGTAATATGTCAGTTCTAACATTTGATGAAATTACAACAAGCACTCCTGAAAAATCATTATTAGCACCTGCAAAGAAAAATGCAGGACGTAATAACACTGGACGTATTACTGTTCGTCATAGAGGTGGAACAGTAAAGAGACAATATCGTATCATTGATTTCAAGAGAAATAAGGATGATATCGTTGCAACTGTTAAAACAATTGAGTACGATCCAAACAGAAGTGCAAACATCGCATTAGTAGCTTATGCTGATGGAGAAAAGAGATATATTCTTGCTCCAGAAGGATTAACTGTTGGAACTAAAATTGTTTCAGGAAGCAATGTAGATATTAAGACTGGAAATGCATTACCATTAATGAACATTCCAGTAGGAACAGTTATTCATAACATCGAATTACATCCAGGAAAGGGTGGACAATTAGCACGTAGTGCTGGTACATCTGCTCAAATTCTTGGACGTGAAGAAAAATATGTATTAGTTAGATTAAGTTCTGGAGAAGTTCGTAAGGTTTTAGGAACTTGTAAAGCAACTATCGGAGTTGTTGGAAATGCAGAACATGAACTAGTTAAGATTGGTAAAGCAGGTAGAGCTCGTAAGATGGGTCTTCGTCCAGAAGTACGTGGATCTGTTATGAACCCTAATGATCACCCTCATGGAGGAGGAGAAGGAAAGGCTCCAATTGGTAGACCTAACCCAGTAACACCTTGGGGTAAACCAGCTCTAGGACTTAAGACAAGAAAACATAAGAAATCTTCTAACGCACTAATCGTTCGTAGAAGAAATGATAAGTAATCCCTTATCGGAAGGAGGAATACTGTGGCACGTTCACTTAAGAAAGGAGCATTTGTTGAAGCATCACTTTTAAAGAAAGTTGAAGCTCAAAATGCTAATAAAGAAAATAAAGTAATTCAAACATGGTCACGTCGTTCAACTATATATCCTGCATTCGTAGGACATACATTTGGAGTATATAACGGACGTGAGCATATAACTGTATATGTAACAGAGGACATGGTAGGACATAAACTTGGAGAATTCGCTCCAACAAGAACTTATCATGGACATGATGCAGATGACAAAAAGGCTAACAAGAGATAACAGGAGGAATAATGATGGAAGCAAATAAGGTAGAAGTTAAAGCAACTGCAAATACTGTTAGAATCACTCCTCGTAAGGCTCGTCTTGTTATTGATATGATTCGTAACAAAGATACAAAAGAAGCATTTGCTATCTTAAAGTTAACTAATAAGAATGCTAACGAGGCAATCTACAAGGTATTAAAATCTGCAGTAGCTAATGCTGAACATAACAATGGACTTGATGCAAACAATCTATATGTTAAGGCAGCATGGGTTAATGATGGAATTAGAATGAAGAGAATGTTACCACGTGCAAAAGGACGTGGAGATGTTATCATCAAAAGAACTAGCAACATTACAATAGTTGTTGCTGAGAAGAATTAATTAAGGAGGAAAATACATGGGTCAAAAGGTAAGTCCAGTTGGATTACGTGTTGGTATCAATCGTGATTGGGATGCATCTTGGTATGCTGATAAGAATAATGTAGCTGATTTATTATTAGAAGATCTTAAGATTCGTAAGTATCTTGAAGCTAAATATAAGAATGCTGCAGTATCACGTGTAGTAATCGAACGTTTAAAAGGAACTAATAAAGATCGTGTTAAAATCGCTTTATATACTGCAAAGCCAGGAATTGTAATCGGTAAAGATGCTGATACAAAGAATAAAGTGGTAGCTGAACTTCAATATTTAACAAAGAAGGAAATCATCCTTAACATTGTTGAAATTAAGAAGCCAGAATTAGATGCTACATTAGTAGCAAGATCAATTTGTGAGCAACTTGAAGCACGTGCATCATTCCGTCGTGTTCAAAAGCTTGCAATTCAAAGAGCATTAAAGGCTGGAGCTAAGGGAGTTAAAACACTTATCTCTGGACGTTTAGGTGGAGCTGAAATGGCTCGTTCTGAAGGATATAATGAAGGTCAAGTACCTCTACAAACTTTACGTGCAGATGTTGATTATGCTGCTGATGAAGCACTTACAACATACGGAAAGCTTGGAGTTAAGGTATGGATTTATAAAGGAGAGATCTTAAACTTAAAGAAGAGACAAGAAGCTGATAAGGCTGAAAGAACTGCTTCAAGAAATGATCGTCCTCAAAAGAAGACTGCTGCTCCAAAGAACGCAAAAGAAAATAGCTCTAAGGGAGGTAACTAATTATGTTAATGATTCCAAAGAGAACAAAGTTTAGACGTCCTCATAGAGTTTATTATGATGGAAAAGCTAAAGCAGGTACAGAACTTGCATTTGGTGAATACGGATTAGTAGCTCTTGAAGGAACATGGTTAACTAACCATCAAATCGAAGCTGCCCGTGTTGCAATCACTAGATATTTCGCACGTGGTGGAAAAGTATGGATTAAAGTTTTCCCACATATTTCAAAGACTAAGAAGCCTCTAGCAGTACGTATGGGATCAGGAAAAGGTTCTCCTGAATCATGGGTTGCTGTAGTTAAGGCACAAACAATTATTTTTGAGGCAACAGGTGTATCTGAGGAAGTTGCTCGTGAAGCATTCCGTCTTGCAGGACACAAGTTACCAATCAAAACAAAGTTTATTAAAAAAGGAGATGCTGAGTAATGAAAAACGCTGATATTCGTAAGTTATCAACTGAAGAACTAAATGCTCAAATTACTGAACTTAAAGCTGAATTATTCAACCTAAAGTTCCAAAATGAGTTAGGACAGCTTCAAAACACTGCTCGCATCGGGCAAGTAAGAAAAACAATCGCTAAAATGTATACAATTTTAAGCGAGCGCAATGAGAAGTAAGAGGAGGTTTAACACATGGAACGTAATACAAGAAAATCATTTATTGGTGTTGTAGTATCAGACAAGATGGATAAGACAATCACTGTTGCTGTTGATCACTATGTAAAGCACAGAATCTACGGAAAGCGTGTTAAGAGAACTGCAAAACTTTATGCGCATGATGAAAATAATACAGCTAAAATTGGAGATACTGTTAAGATTATGGAAACTAGACCATTATCAAAGAATAAGCGTTTCCGTTTAGTTGAAGTCGTTAAGACTAACGAAATCCTTTAATCAGTACCTGAAAGGAGGTATTCACAATGGTTCAACAAGAAACTAGACTTGCAGTTGCTGATAACAGTGGCGCTCGTGAGTTATTAATTATTAAAGTATTAGGTGGAGCACTTCATAGATATGCATCAGTTGGTGATATCGTTGTATGCTCTGTTAAGAATGCATTACCTAACGGTGCAGTTAAGAAGGGTGATGTAGTAAAAGCAGTTATCGTTCGTACTAAAGATGGTATTAGAAGAAACGATGGTTCATATATTAAATTTGATGAAAATGCAGCAGTTATCATTCGTGAGGATTTAACACCACGTGGTACTCGTATTTTCGGACCTGTTGCTAGAGAACTTCGTGAAAAGAATTTCATGAAAATTGTATCTTTAGCTCCAGAAGTTCTATAGGAGGTAAATTATGCTTATTAAAACAGGTGATACAGTAGTTGTTATTGCTGGACGTGATAAATTCACAGTTGACAAAAAAGGAAACAAAGTTCCAACTACTGGAAAAGTATTAAAAGCCCTTCCTCGTACTAACCAAGTTGTTGTTGAGGGAGTTAATAAGAAAAAGAAGCATGTTAAGCCTAATCAGGCTCAGTCAACTGGAAGCATTCAAGAATTCGAAGCACCTATCGCTGTTTCAAATGTAATGCTACTTGATCCAAAGACTAACAAGCCTTGTCGTGTTTCTATTAAGGTTAATGAAAAAGGCGAGAAAATCAGAGTCTCTAAGAAATCTGGTTATGAATTTAAATAATCTTTTAGAGAGGAGGTAAACTGATAAAAATGAATCGTTTACATGAAAAATACAACAATTCTGTAAAGGCAGAATTACAAAAGCAATTTAACTATACTTCATCAATGGAAATTCCAAAGATTGAAAAAATTGTATTAAATATGGGAGTTGGAGACGCTACAGCTAATTCTAAGGTTTTAGATGATGCAGTTGCTGAAATGACTCGTATTGCTGGACAAAAGCCAGTTGTTACAAGAGCAAAGAAATCAATTGCTACATTTAAATTACGTGAAGGTATGCCTATCGGATGTAAGGTTACATTAAGAGGAGAAAAGATGTATGAGTTCTTTGATAAACTTATCTCTATCGCTCTTCCTCGTGTACGTGATTTCCACGGTATATCTGCTAATGCATTTGATGGACGTGGTAACTATACACTAGGTGTTAAGGAACAATTAATTTTCCCTGAAATTAATTTTGAGGATGTTAAGAAGATTCGTGGTCTAGATGTTGTAATCGTTACTACTGCTAAAACTGATGAAGAAGGACGTGCCCTATTATCATTAATGGGTATGCCTTACAGAAAGTAGAAAGGAAAACATTATGGCAAAAAAATCACTTATTGCAAAGAATCATAGAAAAGCTAAATTCTCTGCTAGAGAGTACACTCGTTGTGAGAGATGTGGTCGTCCTCATGCAGTAATTAGCAAGTTTAAATTATGTCGTGTTTGTTTTCGTGAATTAGCATACAAGGGACAAATCCCTGGTGTTAAGAAAGCAAGCTGGTAATATTTCAAAAATATTATTCCGGTCTATGGAAGGAGGAACAATTATATGGCTATGACAGATCCAATTGCGGATATGTTAACACGCATTAGAAATGCAAACAAAATGTTACATGAGACAGTTGAAATTCCTGCATCAAATATCAAAACTTCAATTCTAAATGTATTTAAGAATGAAGGATTCATCGCAGACTTTAAGACTGAATCACTAGAAAATAATAAGAGTGTTACAACAGTAACATTAAAGTACATTGATAACAAAGAAAGAGTTATTAAGGGACTTAAGAGAATTAGTAAGCCAGGATTAAGAGTTTACGTTGAAGCTGATAAGCTACCAAAGGTTTTAAATGGTTTAGGAGTTGCTGTTATTTCAACATCTAAGGGTGTTATGACAGACAAGGATGCTCGTAAACAAAAACTTGGTGGAGAAGTATTAGCTTATATTTGGTAATTATAACAGGAGGTGTCTAAATAATGTCTCGTATTGGTAATAAGAAAATTACATTACCTGCTAACGTAACTGTTACAGTTAATGAAGATGGTAATGTAGTTGTAAAAGGACCTAAAGGAGAATTAACTGCTAAATTCAATTCAAACATTAAGATTGAAGTTGAAGGTTCAGAAATTACATTAAAACGTCCTGATGATACAAAAGAAATGAAGGCTATTCATGGTACAACTCGTGCTAACATAAATAACATGATTGTTGGTGTATCTGAAGGATTTAAGAAGCAACTAGACATCATTGGAGTTGGATATCGTGCTCAATTACAAGGAAAGAAACTTATCGTTTCTGCAGGATATTCTAATGATGTAGAAGTTGTAGTACCTGAAGGAATATCAGTTGAGGTAGTAAAGGGATTATCAATTATTATCTCTGGTATTGATCGTCAAAAGGTTGGAAAATTTGCGGCTGAAATTCGTGATATAAGAAAACCAGAACCATATCATGGAAAAGGTATTCGTTATACTGATGAAAATGTTCGTCGTAAAGAAGGAAAAACTGCTAAGAAGTAATAGGAAAGGAGTGCTAATATAATATGGTTAATAAAGTATCAAAGAATGTTAAACGTTTAAAGAGACACCTACGTATTCGTAAGAATGTTTCAGGAACACCTGATAAACCTCGTTTAAATGTATTCCGTTCAAATAAACAAATTTATGCTCAAATCATTGATGATGTTAATGGTAAGACATTATGTAGTGCTTCTTCACTAGATAAAGAACTAGGACTTACTAATGGTGCAACTGTTGAAGCAGCATCAAAGGTTGGTGCTCTAGTAGCAAAACGTGCTTTAGAAGCAAAGATTAAAAATGTAGTATTTGACCGTGGTGGATATCAATATCATGGTCGTGTTCAGGCTTTAGCTGATGCAGCTAGAGAAGCTGGACTTCAATTCTAATAAAGGAGGACATACAACATGCGTGAAGAGCGTAATGAGCGTATCGAAAAAGAACAACCTGAGTTTGAAGAGCGCGTTGTTACAATTAACCGTGTAACAAAGGTTGTTAAAGGTGGTAGACGTTTCCGTTTCGCTGCTCTAGTAGTTATTGGAGATAAGCAAGGAAGAGTCGGATTTGGTACAGGTAAAGCACTAGAAGTACCAGATGCTATAAAGAAAGCCGTTGAAAGTGCAAAGAAGAACATTATCAATGTTCCAGTTGTAAATACAACTATTCCTCATGAAATTACAGGTATTTATGGAGCTGGTAGAGTATTCTTAAAGCCAGCTGCAGCCGGAACTGGAGTTATTGCTGGAGGTCCAGTACGTGCCGTTCTAGAATTAGCTGGTATCAATGATATCCTATCTAAGTGCCAAGGATCTAGAACAAAGATTAATATGGTTAGAGCTACATTTGAAGGACTTAAGCAACTTCAAACTGTTGAAACAGTTGCCGCTAGACGTGGAAAGACTGTTGCTGAGATTTTAGGTGAGTAATATGAAATATCAAATTACATTAGTTAAAAGTTTAATCGGACGCAAGCCTAACCAAGTTGCTACAGCAAAAGCACTAGGACTAACAAAGATTGGTTCATCTGTAATTAAAGAGGAAAACGCAGCTATTAAAGGACAAATCCTAACAATAGCACACTTAGTAAAAGTAGTTGAAATTGAAAAATAATAAGGAGGTGCCTTACTTATGTTAAATGAGTTAAAACCAGTTGAAGGAGCTAGACACTCAAGAAAACGCGTTGGACGTGGAGCTGGAAGTGGTCTAGGAAAGACTTCAGGTAGAGGACAAAAGGGACAAAATGCTCGTTCTGGTGGAGGAGTACGCCCTGGATTTGAAGGAGGACAAATTCCTTTATTCCAACGTTTACCAAAGAGAGGTTTCAACAACATTAACCGCAAGGAATATGCTATAGTTAATTTAATGGATCTAGAAAGATTCGAAAATGGAACAAAGGTAACACTTGAAACATATTTTGAAACTAACCTAGTTAGAAATCCTAAGGATGGAATTAAAGTTTTAGGAGAAGGAAAATTAACTAAGAAATTAACTGTTCAGGCTCACAAGTTTTCTGCATCTGCAGCTAAAGCTATCGAGGCTGCTGGCGGAACTGTTGAGGTGATCTAATTTGTTTACAAAATTAAAAAGAATTTTTAGTAATCCTGATATTGTAAAAAAAATTACATTCACATTCATAATTCTTTTGGTGTTCAAATTAGGTACATATTTACCTATCCCTTTAATTGATACCGTTGGGGTTAGAAAAATGCTAAGTGGAAATAGCTTCATCACTATCTTAAATACATTTAGTGGTGGAGGATTAAAATCATTTTCTATCTTAGCTTTAGGTATCTCACCTTATATCACTGCTGAAATCGTTGTACAAATGCTTTCAATAATTATTCCTAAGCTAAAGGAATGGCAGGAGCAAGGTGAACAAGGTAAAGCGAAAACAAATAGAGTAACTAGATACTTAACAGTAGTAGTTGCATTTATTCAAGCATTAGCCTTATTATTTGGATTAGGAACTAGACCTGAAAATATCCTTAAAGCAGATGTTCTTATCGATAAGGATATGTTCTGGTTGTTCTATATTTATATGGCTATCGTTATAACTGCAGGTTCTGCATTTGTAATGTGGCTAGCTGACTTAATAACAAGACATGGAATTGGTAATGGTTCATCAATGATTATCGTTGCCGGAATCGTTACATCTATTCCTTCAATGTTTACATTATTATGGAGCAAATATATAAGTGATGGTGTAAGCCCATCATCTGTCTTCTCATTCATTATAATTATTGTATTATTTATATTAATGATACTTTTAGTTGTATTTATGGAAGGCGCAAAGAGAAGAATTCCTATACAATATGCTAATAGACAAGGAAACAGTAAATCTGATATCCCAGTTAAGCTTAATGTATCAGGAGTTATTCCAGTTATCTTCGCCTCAACAATTTTATCAATACCACTTACAATAATTGGTATGATGGGACTTGAAGCAGATAAAAACTCATCAAATTTAGGATATTGGTTTGATCAAATATTTAATTATTCTCAACCAATTGGTATGCTAATTTATGTTGTATTGATTTATTTCTTCGCATTCTTCTATTCATTCATGCAAATGGATCCTGATAAGATTGCTGAGAATCTATCAAAATCTGGTGCATATATCCCAGGATATAGACCAGGTGAAGATACAAAAATTCAATTATCAAAAATTTTATTTAGAGTAACATTAATAGGAGCAACATATTTAGTATTTGTTGCATTAGTTCCAATTATTGTTGCGTTAGTATTTAACTTCAGTTCAGCTGAAAAGAGTACTATTACAGTTGGTGGTACATCTCTACTTATCGTAGTTGGTGTTGCTATTGAAACTGCAAAGCAACTTGAAACTGATTCAGAAACTGAAACTTATAAAGGAATTTTATAAGAGGGGTAAGTAATTATGAAGTTATTAATAACAGGACGTCCTGGTGCTGGAAAAGGTACTCAGGCAGTAAATATTAGAGAATATTATAATATTCCACATATCTCAACTGGTGATATGTTTAGAGCCGCTATGAAGGCTGGAACAAAAATGGGACTTTTAGCCAAAGAATATATGGAAAAAGGACAATTAGTTCCTGACGAGGTTACAATCGGTATAGTTAAGGATAGATTACTTGAAGATGATTGCAAGGAAGGATTCTTACTTGACGGATTCCCTCGTAACATAAAACAAGCTGAAGCTTTAGACGAATTCTTAAAAGAGAATAATGTTAACCTTGATGCTGTTTTAGATGTTAATGTTGCACAAGAAGTACTTGTTCGCCGTATGGTAGGAAGAAGAGTATGTAAGAATTGTGGTGCAACATACCATGTTGAATTTAACAAGCCAAAAGTTGATGGAATTTGCGATAATTGTGGAAACGCACTTATTCAAAGACCAGATGATACTGAGGCAACAGCCGTTAACCGTTTAGCGGTATATGATGAGCAAACAGCTCCTCTTCTAGATTATTATAAGAAGCAAGGAATTTTAGTTACTGTTGATGGTGACCAAGATTTCGATAAGGTTTTTGAAGATATAAAAGCTGTTTTAAAATAAAATAAAATTTTTCCCAATCTACTCAATATTGAGTAGGTGGGAGGATTTTAAAGTCATAAAAGCTAAACTTTGAGTTATAAATATATATGCTACTAAGGGTAGTTGTGTTTAAGCTGAATAAGGAGGCAATTCTATGGCAAAAGAAAATGATAATATAATTGAAATGGAAGGAAAAGTCCTAGATATTCTTCCAAATACACAATTTAAGGTTGAACTTGAAAACGGACATCAAGTTCTTGCCCACGTTTCTGGTAAAATCCGTATGAACAACATTCGCATTTTACCAGGTGATAAGGTAACTGTAGAGTTATCAACATATGATTTAACACGTGGACGTATAACTTACAGACGTAAGTAATTAGAAAATACACTCGGAGGTAAAATATGAAAGTTAGACCATCAGTAAAACCAATGTGTGACAAATGTAAAGTCATAAAGAGAAAAGGCCGTGTTATGGTAATTTGCGAAAATCCAAAACACAAGCAAAGACAAGGTTAATTAAGGGGGTACGTAAAAAATGGCACGTATTGCAGGAATTGATATTCCTAGAGATAAAAGAATTGTAGTTGCATTAACTTATATTTATGGTATTGGAGATGCAACATCAAAAGAAATTTTAGCAGCTGCAAAGGTTTCTGAAGATATCCGTACAAAGGATTTAACAGAAGAGCAATTAAGCGCAATTCGTACTGAAGTTGCTAAACATAAGGTTGAAGGAGATTTACGTAGAGAAGTAGCTCTTAACATTAAGAGATTAATGGAAATTGGATGCTACAGAGGTTTACGTCATCGTAGAAACTTACCTGTACGTGGACAAAATACTCGTAACAATGCACGTACTCGTAAAGGTCCTAAACATACAATTGCAAATAAGAAGAAATAGTTATTAGGAGGAAATAAACATGGCACGTAAAGTAACAAAGCGTCGTGTGAAGAAGAACATACCATTCGGTGTTGCTCATATTCACTCAACATTCAATAATACAATCGTTACAATAACAGATCCAGCTGGAAATGCTATTTCATGGTCATCTGCTGGTGTTCTTGGATATAAGGGAAGCCGTAAGTCAACTCCATTTGCTGCACAACTTGCAAGTGAAGCTGCTGCTAAGGCTGCTATGGATCAAGGAGTTATTAAGGTAGAAGTTTCAGTAAAAGGTCCAGGACCTGGTAGAGAAGCTGCAATTCGTTCACTTCAAGTTGCAGGTCTTGAAATTACTGCAATTAAAGATGTAACACCAGTTCCACATAATGGATGTCGTCCACCAAAGCGTCCTAGAGGATAATTTGTTGGAATACAATACATATCTTAAGGAGGCAATCAATGAAAGATTTAAAATTCGAAAAACCAAAGACTAAGGTACTAGAGTTATCAGAAGATGGTAGCTTTGGTAAATTTGAAATTACTCCACTAGAAAGAGGATTTGGTCTTACTATTGGAAATGCTCTAAGAAGAGTATTAATATCATCACTTCCTGGTACAGCATTTGTTAATGTTGCTATCGATGGAGCACAACATGAATTCATGTCAGTTGATGGTGTTGTTGAAGATGTTATCACAATCATTCTTAATTTAAAGAAGGTTATATTAAAGACAGATATTGATGATCCTAATTTCGAAACTCAAGTAGAAATTCATAAGGGTGAAGGTGAAGTAACAGCTAATGATATTATTCACGGAAATGAGCTTGAAATTGTAAATCCAGATCAACACATTGCAACAGTTGCAAAGGGTGGAAAACTATCTATGACACTTAATGTTCGTCGTGGAGTAGGATATGTTGGTTCAGATAAAAATAAGAATTTCTGTAAGAATGTTGGAGAAATTGCTATAGATTCAATCTATACTCCAATTGTTAATGTTAATTTCGATGTTAAAAAGACTCGTGTTGACAATGAAGCTAATCATGATGATTTAATCATTGAAGTACAAACAAATGGTTCAATTTCTGCTAAAGAAGCAATCGCAATGGCATCTAAGATGTTAATTGAGCATTTAAACTGTGTTGTAGAATTAAGCGAAAAGGCTACAACTACTGATTATATGAAAGAACCTGATGATGATTCACATAATCGTAAGCTTGAAATGACAATAGAAGAATTAGACCTTTCTGTTCGTTCATTTAATTGTCTTAAGAGAGCAGCTTTAAGTACTGTTGCTGACTTAACTGATAAAACTGAAGAAGATATGATGAAGGTTCGTAATTTAGGACGCAAATCATTAAAGGAAATCAAAGAAAAATTAGAAAACATGGGATTAGGATTCAAGAAAGACTAATCTAACTAAACATTAAAAGGAGGACTTTATTATGGCAGGTTATTCAAGACTACGTCGTAATTCTGCTCAACGTAAGGCATTATTACGTGACTTAGTAACTGACTTAATTCTTAATGGATCAATTGAAACTACAGCTGTTAAGGCTAAAGAATTAAAGAGAATTGCTGACAAGATGATAACACTTGGTAAGACTAATACTCTTGCTTCTCGTAGACAAGCTGCTGAATTCATTCGTTTCGAGAAAGATGCTGAGGGAAAATTTGCTATTCAAAAATTATTCGATGAAATCGCTCCAAAGTTTGCTAATCGTAATGGTGGATACACAAGAGTAATTAAGACTGGTGTTCGTCGTGGAGATGCAACTCAAATGGCAATTATTTCATTTGTTGAATAATTAATATAATTAGGAAGCTTAGGCTTCCTTTTTTGTTATTTAAAATATAATAATTTATTATTATATGATATAATAATTATAATCAAGGAGTGTTTGTATATGATTGAAGTAAAAGATATTAAATATGCATATACTAAAGAAGATGTTGCTCTAAAAGGAGTATCTTTTACTATACCTGAAAACAGCTGGGTATCAATCATTGGACATAATGGTTCTGGTAAATCAACCATATCAAAGCTAATTGTTGGACTTATTGAAGCCCAAAGCGGTGAAATATATGTTGATGATATAAAGCTTGATCAAAAAACCGCAAATGATATTAGGAAGAAAGTTGGAATTGTCTTCCAAAATCCTGATAATCAATTTGTCGGTGTAGATGTTGAGCATGATATTGCATTTGGTCTTGAAAATTTCCAAATTGAACATGATAAAATGCATGAGCTTGTGAAAGAATTTGCCACTAAGGTTGGTATGATTGATAAGCTTACTAGAGAGCCTCATTCATTATCTGGTGGTGAAAAACAAAGAGTTGCAATCGCAGGAATTCTTTCACTTAATCAAAAATATGTTATCCTTGATGAGGCTACATCAATGCTTGATCCTGAGGGTGTTGAGGATGTAGTTAAATTAATCGAAATATTAAGAAAAGATTATAATAAAACAATTATTACAATTACTCATGATTTAAAGCTTGCGTCACATTCTGATAATGTAATTGTTTTAAAGGATGGTAAGGTTATATTAAATGGTACACCTGAGGAAGTATTTAAGGAAGAAGAAATACTTAAATCTTCTAATTTAACATTACCATTTACATTAGAGCTATATAATAATTTCTTACATGATGAATATTTATCTAATAATAAGGAGCTTAATGATATATTATGGGAATTACATTTACAAAGGTAGGACATAAATATCATGGTGCCAGACGCAAGGACATCACAATAGCTTTAGATGATATTAATTTAAATATTGACGATAAGGATGAATTCTTATTTGTTATTGGTAGAACTGGCTCAGGTAAATCGACATTAATAAGTCATATGAATGGTTTATTAATACCTACAGAGGGTAGTATAAAAATATTTGATTATGAGCTAACACCTAAGAAAAGAAAGAATCCAAAATTAAAGCCAATTAGAAAAAGAATTGGTTTTGTATTCCAATTCCCTGAATATCAATTATTTGAAGAAACAGTTTATAAGGATATTTGCTTTGCACCAAATAACTTTGGAGCAACAAAAGAAGAAATAAAAGAAAATGTTAAGAATGTATGTAAGCTCTTACGTATAAATGAGACAATTCTTAAAAAGTCACCTTTTAATTTATCTGGTGGTCAAATGAGAAAGGTCGCAATCGCAGGAGTACTAGCATATAATCCAGATATCTTAATATTAGATGAACCAACTCGTGGGCTTGATCCAATAACTGCTAATGAGATAATGGAAATATTTAATAAGATAAATAAAGAGATGCATAAAACAATTATAGTTATCTCTCATGATATGAATCTAGTATAGAAATATGCAACTAGATGTGTTGTTATGAAGGATGCTAGGGTTGTTTATGATGGTAGTCCTCTTGATTTATTTAAATCTAATTATGAGGATTATCATTTAAGAAAGCCAGATATCTTAAATGCAATTGATAAAATCAATAAAGAGATGAATCTTCAAATAAAATATGAAGATGTATTATCATCAAATGATTTAATCCAAAAAATAAAGGAGGCGATCATATGATGGATAATATTACAATAGGTGAATATGTACCTGGTTCATCTTGGATATATAAAATGGATCCAAGAATGAAAATAATATTAACATTTATATCAATGGTAGTAATATTTTTACTTCCAACACTTGCCAGTGTTGCGATAGCCTTAGGAGTATTCTTCTTAATATTTATTACTACAAGAATTCCAATTATAAAAATGCTAAAGGGTCTAAAGCCTATTTTATATTTAGTATTATTTAGCTTTATATTACAGCTTATATATACTAAAACAGGCAAATTATTATATACATTTGATTTTAGCTTTAATTTCTATAATA
>JAILRQ010000011.1 GCA_024698125.1 Acholeplasmatales bacterium | reverse complement strand
AATTAAATCTTATATTAATCAGGGAAAAGATTACAAAAAGAGAATCTATTATTATCGTGGAAAAGATAAGGTTAAAAAGACAACAAATGGAATAGATTCTTATGAAGAGAATGAAATTGATTTAATTATTGAAGAAAATGGCATTTTATATCCAATTGAAATCAAAAAGACAACAAATCCTAAATCTGAAATGGCATCAGCGTTTGATGTTTTAGATAAAGATATTGATAAAAAAAGAGGAATTGGTGTAATAATTTGTAGGGTGGACTACAAATTAAAATTAAGAGATAATCTTTATGCTCTTCCAATAGAATATATATAATTTTGGTGCTAAATATGAATAATAGTGTAATAAAAGGCATTCATCATATTTCAATGAAATACAGTAAAAATGAAATAGATAAGGTATTATATTTTTATAGAGATATATTAGAATTAGATGTATGCAATAAATGGGATACTGGAATAATGATTGATACAGGTTCTGGAATAATTGAAATATTTCATAATGGAGAAGTAAGTCCAAAAGGAACGATTAGACATTTTGCTTTATCCGTTACTGATACTAAATCATTGACTGAGAGAGTTAGAAATGCTGGGTATGATGTCATAACAGAACCAAAAGAAATATGTTTATCACATCTTAAAGCAATTATTTCTTTTGTAAAAGGACCTATTGGAGAAGAAATAGAATTCTTCCAAGAGATTAATAATTAGTGGGTTCGGTTTTAGGAGAGTACGCTCCACCATAATGAATAGTATATTTTGATACAATTTTGTATTAGGGTATTTTATATAAAAGTGGCTTAGTTAAGCCATAAATTTAATAATTAAGGTGTTTATTAATGCTTCAAAAATGGCAAAAATAAGCACCTTTTTATTTTTTTGTCGCAAGTCATAAATTTGCCACAGCACACCTTTTAACGATTATTACAATTTATATATTTTTTAATAATTCATCTTTACTTATCGAAATAATTTTAGTCATAACAAATCTCTTTTTACCTACATCTTTAATGGAAGAACCAATAGAATATATATCATCATCTATTATTAAAAATCTATCATGTATTATATTATTTCTTTTTATTGTTAAAATATGATTAATTTGAAATTTGTTGATATCTTGTTTAGTAATACTAGCTGAAGGTAATGTGTAAATAGAAATAGGTAAAGTTATTTCATTTAACATATCTAAAACTGTTATATCAATATATCCATCGATAATAATGATTTCTTTCTTAGCAGATAGAAGAAGCTTTTTAATATAAGAATATGCCTCAAATATATTATTTTCATAAAATAGCATATTAGATAATATATTATCAGTTGATTCAAGTGATAATAATCTATTATTCATATTAGATGTATTTTCAATTAAATAATTTACTTTATTATTTAACGTAATTATATTTTCTTGGCATTCGATACACCTTTTAGTATTTATTGAATAACCATTTAATAAATACTGTTTTAAAACTGATGTAACCCATCGCCTAAAAAGAATACCTCTTTTTGATTTGACACGATATCCAACTGCTATAACTACTTCCAAATTATAGATGGTTACATCTTTATCTGAAAAAGGAAAGTGCGTTTTTCGCACATTGCTTTTTTTCTCTAATTCTAATTCTTCAAAAATATTTTTAATGTGTCTAGTGATTCTTGTTCGATCAACTTCAAATAAAAGGGCCATATCATTTTGAGTTAACCATACAGTCTCCTCATCAGGCGATACATTCACATCTAAACTAAATTCTCCATCTTCAAATTTTATTAATTCATATTTCTTTTCTTGATTATTCATATATATTTCCTCCTAATTTTCTCAAAAAGAAAACTCCACCGCTATTTAAGCGATGGAGCTAAATTTTTTTTATTAAGTTGTAATTTCATCATCATAATAAATCTCATATTTACAACTTCCTTTTATAAGTATATTATAGCATAGATATCTTTAAATGATAAAAAATAATGTGTTTAAGTATTATTTTTCAAGCAATCTTTAGAATAGATATGTAAAAATATGGCTAACGAAATTATAGAGAAGCTATAGATGAATAGTTAAATTGAAATGGTGTCATAAGGGACACCATTTTTTATGCATCTGTTATTATCTATAAGACCTTAAGGAAGGAGTATATTTCCTTTTGGAAGGAGGAAATTCCTTCCATAGATGAAATTAATGAAGCTAAAATTAATTTAATGCGTTATAATAATAAAGTAGATTATATTATGACTTATATGGGTGGGTCTAAGTGTGAGGCCTTTTAGGATAATTTTATCCTTGATTAGTTTGAGGAAAATGTATTGTATAAGCATTGATACTTTGGACATTATCATATGGATAAGAATCTTACAGAAAAGAAGAGAGTATTATATAATGACATTATTGAATTAGGGGATTAGTATATGAAGGAAAGTAAAGCTTTAAGTCTTATCTCAATACTTATAATGTATATAATAGCTGGTGCTGTAGGCTTTATTGTTTATTTTAATTTACCATTTAAATATTATTGGAGCCTACTTATTGCAGATATAGCATCTACAGCTATTATTTTTATATTTAGCTGTATTTTTAAAAACGCATCCTGCTATGATGCCTATTGGTCAGTAGCACCTCTTGTAATAGCTATAGCTTTATTAATTAAGGGTCCAATTAATAGTGTAAGGCTAATGCTTAGCATATCTGTAATATTATGGGCTATAAGGCTTACTATAAACTGGATATATACATTTGATAATTTGTGCTGGATTGATTGGAGATATAAAAATATTAAGGAGAAGACTAAAATCTTTTACCCTATAGTTAATTTCTTAGGTATTCATCTAGTACCAACACTTGTAGTATATTGCTGTATATTACCTTTAGTTTATGTATTCTATAATAATGTAGAATTAAACGCATTTGTGATAATATTCTTTATCCTAAGTATCCTCTCATTTACAATGCAAGGCATTGCAGATTATGAGATGCATAGATTTAGAAAGAATAAGAATTCTACATTTATAAGAAATGGCTTATGGAAGTATTCAAGGCACCCTAATTACTTAGGAGAAATCATGATGTGGTGGTCTATAGGACTTGCGTCAGTTATAGCTCTAGGATTTAAAGAATATTATCCATTACTTGTAGGCGCATTCTTAAATACATTATTATTCCTATTTATTTCAATTCCTTTAGCAGAGCATCATCAAGCATCTCGTAAGGAAGGCTTTGATGAATATAAGGCTGAAACAAGAATGCTACTACCTATATATAAAAGAAAGAAGAATGTGAAACAAAAATAATACCGGGCTTTCACAAAAAGGAGATTATTATGCCAAATATTTATTTAATTGGAGATAGCTTAACTCATGATTATAATTATAGCTGCTATCCTCAGTGCGGAATGGGAGAGATAATTAGAAGATATGCAAATGATGATGTTAAGGTTTTAAATTATGCTCATTATGGATTATCTACTAGAAGCTTTTTAGCTCAAAAAAGATTTGAGCCAATTAAAAGAGCATTAGATAAAAATGATTTATTAATTATTATATTAGGTACAAATGATGAGGTTATAGATAACCCAATTAAATACACTAATAAGGATAAGGAATATCTAGAAAATATCGATATTTTTTGCACTGAAGCAATTAAGAAGAAAGCCATCCCTATAGTTGTATCAAGCCCATGTAAAAGAGAGTTTGTAAATGGTATTATTCAAAACACACATCATGGTTATCCAGAAAGCCTTATAGCATTCGCAAAAAGGAAGGGATATTATAATGTAGATCTTAATAGCTTATCTATGAATCTTTACCAAACACTTGGTGAAGAGAGGTGTAAGGAGTTTCATTTAATATACCCTGCTGGAATGTATCAAAGATATCCTGATGGTGTATTAGATAATACTCATTATAATAGCCTTGGAGCTAAAACAATGGCAGAATTAATACTTTCTGATTTGAAGAAGCAATTTAAGGATTATAATAAGTATTTTGAATATTAAAGTAATAAATGGGATTGAGCAACTCAATCCCATATAATTTTAATTGGTGTTAAAATAGATATATGAAAGGTGGTGGATAATATGATAATAAATACTGGACAAAGAACAGATATACCTGCATTCTATTCAGACTGGCTTGTAAATAGAATAAGGGAAGGATATGTTATGGTAAGAAACCCATATTATCCAAACCTAGTGACTAGGTTTTCCTTAGATCCTAAGGTTGTAGATATCATTGGCTTTTGTACTAAAAACCCAAAGCCAATGCTTAAGCATTTAGATATCTTAAAGCCATATGGTCAAATATGGTTTGTAACCATTACAGCCTATGATAGTGATATAGAGCCTAATGTACCACCAATTGATGAGGTAATAGAAAGCTTTATTGAGCTTTCAAAAAGGCTTGGTAAGGATAGGGTTATATGGAGATATACTCCAATTATTATTAATGATAAATATAGTGTAGAAAAGCATATAGAGAGATTTAAATACATTCTATCAAAGGTTAAGGATTATACATCATATGTTGTATATGGTTTTTTAGATTTATATGACAAAATAAAAAAGAATACCAACTTTTCTGATGGTAGTGATATAGATAAAATAAGAATCACTAAGGAGTTTAAAAGCCTTTGTGATACATATAATCTGTCCTTAAGGCTATGCTCAAAGGAGAAGTGGCTTAAGGAATATGGAATAGATACAAATGGATGTATGAGATTTGAGGACTATGAAAGGGCCTTAGGTAAATATTTAAATATTAAGGATAAGATGGAGGCTCGTAAGAATTATTGTAGCTGCTACCTATCTAATGATATAGGAGCCTATAATTCATGTCTTCACCTTTGCAAGTATTGCTATGCAAATGGGATGGTCCAAACTATAAAAAGAAATAATAGCCTCCATAATCCAAAATCTCCATTTCTTATTGGAGATAAAAGAAGTGATGATATAGTTAAGGTGGCAGAACAAGTATCGTTTATAGATGAAACACCAAGGCTTTTTTGAAACTAAAGTATTTTTTAATATAATAAAATGAAAGATAATGGAGTCCTAATGGACTCCTTTATATTTTGTATTTCGTAAATAGAAATATCTTTTTTAAAAAAATGTATCATTTATTTATAAAAGTGTTGACATATACAATACCTCGTGATATGATGTATTACGTAAGGTGAGGTATGATATATGGACGCACAATTAAAAAGAGGAGTACTTGACGTCTGTGTTTTAGCTGCCATTAAGGAAGAAGATTCCTATGGCTATAAAATTATTAAAGATGTTAGCCCAGTACTAAAGCTATCGGAATCAACTTTATATACAATCCTTAAAAGACTAGAGGAGTCTAAAATGATTTTAGTCCGAACGACGATGCATGATGGTAGAGTTAGAAAATATTATCATATTACTGATAAGGGATTGAATAGACTTGAGGATTTTAAAAATGAATGGAAGGATTTAATGGAGATATATTCATTTATTGAAAGGGGAATTAATAATGAATAAGGAAGAGTTTTTAAATAGCCTTAGAAAAAGGCTTAAGGGATTACCTAATAATGAAATAGAGGAAAGAATTAGCTTTTATAGTGAGATGATTGATGATAGAGTTGAGGAAGGCCTTAGTGAAGAAGAAGCTATTGAAGGATTTGGTGGAATTGATAATGTTGTAAGGCAAATAGCCTCAGAGTCTAATTTGTTTAGCATTGTTAAAGAGAAGATTAAGCCTAATAAAAAGCCAAGTGCCTTACTTATAGTTTTATTAGTTTTAGGATTTCCTTTATGGTTTCCATTACTGTTAACAGGTTTTGTGTTATTACTTGTAGCTTATATATTATTATGGGTACTTGTAATAGTTACATATTCAGTTGAAATTGCAGCTGTGGGATCTACCTTTATTATGATTTTAAAGATGATGAATGAAGGCTTTAATATAGGATATGCAGGAATTCTTATGCTATCATTGGGATTAAGCTTATCATTCTTATATGTATGCTATTTATCAACAAAGCTTTCATTTAAAATAACAAAGAATATATTAGTGTCAATCAAGACTAAATTGATTGGAGGGAGAGAATAATGAAGAGATTATTAAAAATATTTATAGTAGTTGGTGTAGCTCTAATGATTGCAGGTGGGATATGCCTAGGAGTTGGTATTAAAAAGGATGTTTTTGCTAGAAATATAGTTGAAAATAGTTATACTATTGAAGATGATTTTAACAACATCAACATAGATTCAAGTATTTCAGATATAACTATTAAGGTAGCAGAAGATGATATTACAACAATTAATACTGTAGAAGGAGAAAAATATAGCATTAATGTTAGTGTTGTAGGTGATACATTAACTATAGAGGATGAGCATCAAGGAAAATGGTTAGATGATTTAACATTTTTCTCTAAATCATACTCAGTAGCTATTAGCCTCAATAGGTCTACATTTAATAATATTAATATCAAGGCGTCTACTGGAGATGTTAGTATTTATGATTTAAATGTTGATGATATTAAGATTGATTTATCTACAGGTGATATAAAGCTTTCTAGTGTAAGATGTAATACACTTGATATTGATGCCTCAACAGGGGATATTAAATTAATTGATACAATTTCAAGTGAAAGCTTAAAGATTGATGTATCAACAGGAGATGTAGTTTTAGACAGATTTGATTCAAAGGATATTTACATTAAGGGATCAACAGGAGATGTTCGTGGAACAATTCTTACAGATAAAGTGTTTGATTGTCATGCATCAACAGGAAGTGTAAAAGTACCAACATCAGGAGAGACAGAGGAGAAATGCTATATAAAGGTATCTACGGGAGATATAAAAATTAGTATAGCGCAATAAAATATTTGTTTAATAAGGGAGATAAAATATATGGAGAGAGAATGCTTAATTAAGGTTAATGGCCTATCAAAGGCTTTTGAGATTAATAATATTAGTCAAAATGTTTTAAAGAATATAAATGTTGAAATATATAAGAATGATTTTACAATTATAATGGGTCCAAGTGGGGCTGGAAAATCAACTCTTTTATATCAGCTATCTGGTATGGATAGTCCTAGTGAAGGAAGTGTTTATTTTAATAGTGTAGATATAACATCACTTGATCAAAATAAAATGGCTTTATTTAGAAGAAATAATTGTGGTTTTATATTCCAATCAGTTTATCTAATTAATTCAATGAGCGTTATGGATAATGTACTTATTCAAGGGCTTTTAAAGAATAAGAATAAAAAAGAGGTAGTAGCTAAAGCTAATAACCTTTTAGATAAGGTAGATATAAAAAGTGAGCTTAGAGGCAAGTTCCCTACAAATCTATCAGGAGGAGAGGCTGCTAGAGTTGGTATTGCAAGAGCTTTAGTATCAGAACCTATCGTAGTATTTGCCGATGAACCAACAGGTGCACTTAATTCTAAAACAGGAAAGGATGTTTTAGATACTTTAACTGATGTTAATAAAAATGGACAATCAATAGTTATGGTAACACATGATATTAACAGTGCCTTAAGGGGTAATAGAATTATTTATGTTAAGGATGGAGAAATAGCAGGAGAGCTTTATTTAGATGAATATAGTGGTAATAATGAGGAAAGAAAGGAAAAGCTTCAATTATTCCTTCAAAGGATGGGCTGGTAGACATGAAATCACTTATTATTGCAAAATCAAATCTAAAAAAGTTTAAAGGGTTATCAATATGCCTTTCAATACTTATTTTAATATCCGCTATGTTTATAACATCTTTGTGCTTACTTCAAACAGATTTTAAATCAAATATAAAAAGAAATGCAGATGACCTAAATTCAAGTGATGCAGTACTATATTCATATTCATCACATCTTAGTGAAGATGAGATAGTATCTATACTTCCAGATGATGTAAGAGAGTATTATTATCAAGAAGCAATTATAACATCTATCTATTCAAAATATGGTGATGGAAGTAGTATGCATTCAGTTTATATCGAAGATGAGAAATCATTCGATAGAGAAATATCTAAGGTAGAAATAGTTAAAGAAAGTAATAAGGAGCTTCAAGATTATGTCTATCTTCCTTATCAATTCCATACAGGTGGAGGTATTAATCTTTTAGATGATTATCCTATGAAGATTAATAATACTACATATACATGTAAGGTAAAAGGATTTATCAATTCAACATTTGGCGGATGTAATAATGTAGGAAGCCTTGAGATGATTGTCTCAGATTCTATATATAATAAAATCATCTTAGATAATGATGATATTACAAGCTTTATGCTATATTTTAATCTAAATGATAATAGTGATATTGATTCTAAAATTAATAGATTTATAAGAGATACAAAACTTAATTATGGATATAGCCTAGAATATAATACAAAGCAGTTAATTGTTGATAACAGAGGATTTATGGGAGATATCTTTGTTGTAATGTTTTTAACAGTAGCTATTGTAATAATACTTGTAACTATGCTATCAATTTATAATAATATTAATAATTATTTAAGAGAAAACTTAAAAACATTAGGTATCCTAAAGGCAATAGGATACACATCAAATGATATTAGAAAATCCATACTATTACAATTCTTTATAATTACATTTGCAGGTACAGTACTAGGTATAATAGCAGGATATCTTTTTATGCCAATGATATCTTCAATTCTTGTTGCTCAATCAGGATTGCCATATAATGTTTCATTTAATTTATTATCTACATTATTACCATTAGTATTAATTCCAGTATTTATTTATGTGATTATATTTATAGCTCTAATAAGGGTTAAAAAAATTGAAGCTGTAAATGCCTTAAAGGATTCTAATAGCCTGATGCATACAAAGGTTAATCATTTTAAACTTGAAAAAACTAAAGCTCCAATAAATATTGCGATAGCGTTAAAGAATCTTCTAAATTCCTTAAAGCAGAATATTATAAGCTTCTTAGTTTTAATATTTGTTTCATTATCAATAGTCACAGCAGTTACATTCTATGAAAACTTTGATAGAAATCCTAAGCTTTCAATTATGACACTAGAATATTGTGAGGTTGGAATTGTAATTGAAGATGATAATTTAGATATGATGTATGAAATCATGAAAACAGATGATAGAATAATAAATCTAAGAGAGGTTTGTGACGCTGAAATTAATGATAAAGATTATGGTACACTTATTACTCTTGCTATGGATGATATGAATAATTATTATAATAAGGAAGTTTGCTATGAAGGAAGATTTCCAAAAAATAGTGATGAGGTATTAATATCTGGATCCTATGCTAAAAGAAAGAAGCTTAAGGTAGGAGATAAGATATATTTATCATGTAAAAATGAGCACTATTATACAATATCTGGATTAAGTCAAAGCACAAATAATGGTGGAAATGAATGCGTAATGACAATTGATGGTTTAAAGAAAATCGAGGATATATCAATTAATACGCATACATATTATTTTGAGGTATCAGGAGATAAGGATGAGCTTATAAATGATTATAAGACTATGTATGGTGATAACATCACTGAAATTGTAGATTTTGAAGAAATTATAAATGGTGCCCTATCTACATTTAGAACACTATCAGAATCATTAGTTTTAATTATATCTGTGATATCTGCTATAGTAATTTCTCTTGTATTATATATTTTATTAAGAACATTAATATATAAGAGAAGATTTGAATATGGAATATTAAAGGCACAGGGATTTACTTCAGGTCAGCTAATAATACAAAATGTATTATCATTTACTCCACTTATAATTTTAGGATCAGTTGTTGGTACAATAATCTCATATCATATAATGAACCCTTTCTTTACAGTTGGTATGAGTGGTTTTGGAATTATGAAATGTGATCTAAAACTACCTCTTGATTTGATTACTATAACACCTATTTTACTTGTTTTATTATCTGTTATAGTTATCACTATCATGAGCCTAAAGATAAAGAAAATTGAGCCTTATAAGCTTTTAATACAGGAATAATAAAATTGGATTGAGATTATCTCAATCCTTTTTTTGACTTAAAGCTTACTATTGATGTTATAATTAATACATAGGAGTTTTGATATGAGGAAGCTATGTTTTTTATTCATTTTTATATTTATTATTCTTTTAGTTGGCTGTGAAAAGAAGAATAATGATTTTAATGATGAAGAGATTATAGAGGGTGATATTAGTATGGATTTTTATGTAGATGGTATTAAACTTGATGTTTCATGGGAGAATAATAGATCTGTTATAGAACTTAGTAATTTAGGTGATATTACAATTAATATGCAAAGATATGGAGGCTTCGAGGTGTTTGGTCCTATTGGTCAAAAAATCTATAGTAATGATACTAATATAACTACTACACCTGGAGATATAATGCTTTACCAATCTAGCCAAATTGTATTATTTTTTGGCACTAATAGCTATAGCTATACACGACTTGGACATATTAATCTAAATGAAGAAGAGCTTAATAATATTTTAAATAAAGATAGTGTGTTCGTTGAAATAAAATAAAAACGTCAGCCTAGCTGACATTTTTTTATATAGCCTTTTCTAAGGCATCTTCAATTATTTTTGCAGCCTTTTCAAGCTCACATACAAGCTCCTTATTAAATCTATTAAATATTGGAGAATCAATATCTAAAAGACCATAAGTCATATCCCCTATGTGAAGAGGTATACATACCTCTGATCTAGAGTTTGAGTCACATGCAATGTGACCAGGATACTCTAATACATTATCTACTACAAGAGTTTTATCCTCCTTTATAGTATTGCCACATACACCCTTACCTACTGGTATTTCAATACAGGCTATCTTACCTTGGAATGGTCCTAGGTATAGGGTTTTATCACACAAAAGATAAAAACCTAGCCAGTTAATGTTTTCTAAGGAATGATATAGGTATGCACTTGCATTTGATAAAATAGTTACCTTATATTTGTTTCCTTCAATTAGTGCCTCAAGGGGCTTTAAATCTATAATCATAATATCACCTGATGGTATTATATCATATATAGTTATTGCTTTTAAATAAAATGATTTGTATAATTTAATTATATGAGAGGGGTAGGAATTTAAGGATGAAGAAGATTTTTAATTTATCTACTATATTAGGACTTTCATTTCTAGGTCTTTTTATAGTTTTATTATTGTTATTAAATGTTGATAAGGATTACATTACGCTTACTGGCAAGGTTGGTCTTAGCTCATTTAATAACCTATATGATTATGAGTATCATAAGTGGTGGCAGGTAACTGCAGATATATTTCTTTATCTTGGAATTGCACTTGTAGTTGCACTTGCAGGATATGGTTTATACCAGCTTATTAAAAGAAAGAGTCTATTTAAGGTTGATAAGTATATTATAGTTATTGGCGTATTCTTTGTAGTAGCTATTATTTTATGGCTCTTATTTGATAAGGCTATTGTAGTAAACTATAGACCAATATTTGTAGATGGAAAAAGAGAATCCTCTTTCCCATCAACACATACCTTTGTTGTAATATTTATTTATATGTCAGCCTACATTGTAATTCAAAAGCTTACACAAAGAAGATGGTATAAGGAAGTAGTACTTGCTGTAGGTATTGCAATATCTATTATAGTTGCAGTATCAAGAGTAGTATCAGGTATGCATTATCTTACTGATATGATTGGCGGAGTGTTCTTAGGACTTTCATTATATTTCCTTTGTGATGGAGTTATAAAGGCATTAGACAATAAGAAAGAGGAGATTTAAAAAATCTCCTCCTTTTTTTAAAAAAGCAAATCATTTGTCAATTAATTTATTATATTATACAATCTAGGTATAAAAAAGGTCATGTAGGAGGGATAAATTATGACAAAGATTGAACTACTAAAGGAATTTGCAAGTGGATGGTTTGGTAATAGCCAACAACATTCAATTCATGCACAGCTATTAGCTAATAGAGGATATAAGAAGCTAGCAGATATGATTATGGAGGAGTCTAATGAGGAATTAGATGAGGCTAAGAAGGTTAATGCAAGACTTATTGAGCTAGGGGAGACTCCAGTAGTTTCTACAACATCATATCCTGTAATTACAGATATTAAGGAAATGCTTGAGTATGATTTTAAGGATAGTATGGAGGCTTTACCTATGATGAGTAAGTCTTTAGCACTATTTGATGATGACTATGTTTCAAGACATATGATCGAGCAATTTATTTTGGATGAGCAGGAGCATCTAAACTGGGTTAAGACACACCTTAACCTTATTAAAGAAATTGGATATGAAAACTATCTAATTGAAATGCTTGGATAAATGAAGAAGGGATACAGCTTGAATCTGTTTGATTAAAACGGACAAATAAAATAAAAGACACATTAGTAAACAATTAAGTATTGTAAACTAGTGTGTTTTTTGTTTATATAAATATTAAAGGAGGGAAATAATATGTCAAAACAAAGGAAACATAAAGTAT
>JAILRQ010000081.1 GCA_024698125.1 Acholeplasmatales bacterium | reverse complement strand
CTGCAACTTACCCAGGAACATATACATATACTATTTCTGCTATAGTATAACAAAACAATTATGAAGGTGGTTTTCGGACCACCTTTATTTTTGTTAATCTTATTATAATGTTTACTTGAATTATGAAAGTTAAAATGATATAATAATCAAGTAATTATTATTATGTGGAGGACAAAACCATGGGTGTACTTGATATATTCATTTTAATATTCGCTATATTATTAATAATAATAGTAATGATGCAAGAATCTAAAGATAATATTAATGATGCCTTCTCTGGACAGAAGACAGAGCTATTTAAGAATCAAAAGGCTCGTGGAGTTGAGTTATTCTTCCAAAGAGCTACAGCTATTTTAGCAATAGCTTTTATAGTTCTTATAATCGTATCAGCAATGTTATAGAATGAAAAGATTTCTTCGGAAATCTTTTTTTAATATTAAGAGGTAAAGCTTATGAATAATGAAGAGCTAGTGCTTGATGCACTATCCAAGCCATATTGTCATATGGTAATGGATATTAACAAAATTACAAATATGTCAAAAACTGAAATCAAAAGCATTCTTGATAAGCTTATCAGAGAGGATAAGGTAGCTTTAATAAATAAGCTATATTATCTAAAAAAGAGTGGAGTTATTGAGGTTAAGGATAAAGGATTTGGCTTCATCAAGGTAGATGGTGAAGAGGATGAGTATTATGTAGAGCGTGGTGGAAACAATGGCGCTTATACAGGAGACACAGTATCCTTTTATATCCTTCCACGTATTGGAAGACAAAAGAAGGATACAGCCATAGTACTTAACATTCTAAAGCACTCTAATGAGTTTATATATGGAGAGCTTATTGAAAAGAAGACAAAAAAGGGAACTAGATATCAAATTATTTCTGCTAATAAGGACTTTGATGTTAAGGCTACAGTAAACTTTATGGATTTAAATGGAGCTGTACCAGGAAATATAGTAGTAGGAAAGCTTTCTCAGGAAGGAACCTTATTTAAGGCTGAGGTCACAAGAATTGTAGGACATAAGGATGATCCAGGAGTGGATATATCTCTTGTAGCCCTAGAGTTTGGATTTGAGCCTTCATACCCTCTAGAGGTAATGGCAGAGGCCATTGCCCTTCCAGAGTACGTTGATGTGTCAAAATACCCTAAAAGAGAGGATTTTACTAAGGATAAGGTAATTACTATAGATGGTGATGATTCAAAGGATTTTGATGACGCTATTTGCGTTAAAAAGCTATCTAATGGTAACTATAGGCTATATGTACATATTGCTGATGTATCAGAATATGTATTTGAGGATTCAGAGCTTGATAAGGAAGCATTCAAAAGAGGTACATCAGTATATCTTGCTGATAGAGTTATCGCTATGCTTCCACATACCCTATCAAATGGAATCTGTTCACTTAATGAGGGAGTAGAAAGACTTGTATTATCTTGTATTATGGACCTAGATCCAGATGGAAGGCTTATTAAGTATGAGATTAAGGAGGGTATTATTAAATCCCTTCATAGAATGACCTATAATAAGGTTAATAAGATGCTTGAGGGTGACAAGGAGCTTATTGATGAATATAGTGATATTTATCCTATGATTTTAGATTGTAAGGAGCTTGCAGATAAGATTCGTGCACGTAGAGTCAAGGGTGGAGCCCTAGACTTTGATGTACCAGAATATGCCATCTCCTTAAATGATAAGGGAGAGCCTATATCATTTAAGCTTAGAGAAAGAGGTCCTGCAGAGCTTTTAATTGAGGACTTTATGCTAAAGGCTAATGAAACAGTAGCCTACCATATGTCTATGGCAAATCTTCCTTGCGTATATCGTATACATGAAACTCCTGATCAGGAGAAGCTACATAATACATTAGGATTTATTGAACGCTTAGGATATAAGATTCCAAAAACAAAGAATGATATCCTACCATCAGAGCTTCAAAAGCTTATGAATACAGTAAAAGAGCAGAATACTGATTATTTTGTTGTAAATCAAATGATGCTAAGAAGTATGATGAAGGCTAAATATAGTGAGGAGTGCGTAGGACACTACGGACTTGCACTACAATATTATTGCCATTTCACTTCACCTATTAGACGTTATCCTGATTTAATGACTCATAGACTTATAAAGAAACTTATGCTACACCCTAGCAAGAAGAACTTTGATAAGGACTATATGCACTTTATGATAATGCTTCATGAGGTATGTGTAACATGCTCAGAGCAGGAAAGAAAGAGCATTGAGTGTGAGCGTGAGGTTGATGATATGCTTATGGCACAGTATATGTCTAACCACATCGGTGAGTCATATAAGGGTGTTATTAATTCAATTACTCAGTTTGGTATGTTTGTAACTATAGACGGAGGAATTGAAGGTCTAGTGCATATCTCTAATATGAATGGATTCTTTGTTTTTGATGATAAGACGATGTCTTTATCATCATATAGAAGAACATATACTATTGGAGATAGAGTAGATATAGTTGTTATTGGAGCCTCAAAGAAGGATAGAGCAGTAGACTTTATTCTAAAGGAGGATATGAATAAGGAGGTATATTATGGTTACGGTAGCCGAAAATAGAAAGGCTTCTCATGAATACTTTATTCTTGATACATATGAAGCAGGTATAAAGCTTACAGGTACTGAGATTAAATCAATCCGTGCCCATAAGGTTAATATCAATGATTCATATGTAATAATTAAGGATATGAAGGTTTGGGCCATCAATATGAATATTGCCAAGTATGATAATGGTAATATATTCAATCATGATGAAACAAGAGCTCGTGAGCTCTTACTTCATAAGCATGAAATATTAAAGCTATTTAATAAGGTAAAGCTTGAGGGATGTACAATAGTACCATTAAAGCTTTACTTTAAGGACGCACTACTTAAGGTAGAAATTGGATTATGTAAGGGTAAAAACCTACATGATAAGAGAGAAGACCTTAAGAAGCGTGACTCTGATATGAGAGTAAGAAAAGCCTTAAAAGGTAATTATTAGTCAAAAAAGTTGACAAAACGGTAATTACTAACTATAATTACCGTACATGGGGATGTTTATGGATTCGCTATGGTTAGTGAAGTTGTATAAGCATGTGGTGGGATTATCGGCCACCTTAAAAACGTCGAGGTTTCTGTTATAAACGCAGAAGAAAACAATAACGAGTATGCATTCTTAGCAGCACGTTCAAACGCAGCAGCTAACT
>JAILRQ010000113.1 GCA_024698125.1 Acholeplasmatales bacterium | reverse complement strand
AGGTACGATATTAACTGCTGCTGCACGAGCACGTCTTAAATCTCCCTTTCTGTGTGGTCCATCAAGAACCATTTGATCTCCAGTATAAGCGTGGATAGTTGTCATAATTCCACTTTGAATTGGAGCAAGCTTGTTTAATGTATTTGCCATAGGTGCTAAGCAGTTTGTTGTACATGAAGCTGCTGAAATGATTTGATCATTAGCATCTAATGTCTTCTCGTTTACTGAGTAAACGATAGTCTTAAGGTCCTTACCAGCTGGTGCTGAAATAACAACCTTCTTAGCTCCTGCATTGATGTGAGCCATAGACTTCTCCTTAGAAGTGTAGAATCCTGTACACTCTAATACTACATCAACACCGATTTCTCCCCAAGGAAGCTCTGCAGCGTTTGCCTTGGCATAAATCTTGATTTCCTTTCCATTAACAATGATAGAATCCTCTGTTGCTTCAACAGTTCCTTCATATCTACCTTGTGATGAATCATACTTTAATAAGTGAGCTAACATCTTAGGGTTAGTTAAGTCGTTGATTGCAACTACTTCGTATCCCTTTGCTCCAAACATTTGTCTAAATGCTAGACGTCCAATACGTCCAAAACCATTAATGGCTACTCTTACTGACATATTTTATTTCCTCCTATATATGTAAGTGAATTTTTACTTCGCACATATTTTAGCACGATTAAAAATATAAATCAACTACCTTTAAAATGTTAAAACTTTTTAACACTATGTAAACGTTTTTAGTTGTTTATAAATGCCTTTTTAAGGCGTCCTATGAAATCTATACTATTCTCTGCCATTTTTACTGAATGATTTGAATAACCAACCCTTAGGCTCTTAAAATTAGTAAGCCTATAGGATGTATTATCTACAGTAACCCAGGTATCCTGAGATTCATTATTTTCAATAGTAATAACCTTACCAGCACATAGTAAAAGTGGTGATGAAAGTGTACGGTATGCCCTAGAATTAATAGAGGCAATCTCTGTAAGCTGGAAGCAGTTTAAAGCTGGATCTATAACACTTCCATGAAGTGATTTATTATATCCTGTAGAACCAAATGGTGATGAAATACAAAGACCTGTACCTCTAAAAAGCTCTAGCTCCTCAGAATCTACAGAAACATCAACAATTAAGGTACGTGTTGGGTTAATACATGTAACCTCGTTTAACGCAACCCCTCTAAATGTATCTAAGGCTGTTCTAACCTCATAATCAATAAGACCAACAGTCTCTGTTGTAAAATCTCCTGTATTAATCATATCAGCAACCTTATCTATTTCTTCTACGGTAAAGTTAGTAATAAATCCAAGATGCCCTGTATTAATACTAAATATAGTAATATCATCTGCTCTATCAGCATATGTATGTAAAGACTTTAAAATAGTACCGTCTCCACCAATAGATATTACAATATCAGGCTCCTTCTCGTCATATGGGATATTAATTTTCTTCTTCATAATTTCAGCAAGCTCAATAGAATACTCATCTTGCTTAGTAACTATTGTATAAGTCATATAAATCACCCATTTAATTTTAACATAATACTTGCTATTTTAAAAGAATAATAAGATAATTTAAGTATGGAGGTCATATTATGAAGACATCTTTAGAAATAGAGTTTAAAACATTTATCACAGAAGAAAAATATAATGAACTACTAAAAAGTCTAGGTCAAGAGGATAATATACTAATTCAAACAAACCACTACTTTGATGATGAATTGGAATCAATTCAAAATCAAAAAAAGGTTTTAAGAATTAGACAAAAGGGAAATCAATATAAGCTAACTAAAAAATCCAAATCCGATGAGGGTAATGTAGAAAACCATATCTACCTTACAGAGAGTCAAGCACTTGATATGCTAAAAAACGGATTTGATGCTTCTATCATTAATGAGCCTATTACAGTTCATAAAATAGGAGAGCTTACAACATATAGAACAAAATTCCCATACAAAAGTGGAAATGTATTTTTAGATAAATCCTTATATAATAATAAGGTTGATTATGAGCTAGAATACGAAGCCCAGGATAAGGAAATCGGAAAAAAAGAGTTTGATGAAATACTAAAGGAATATGGCATAGATTTCAAGCAATCATACTCTAAGTTTAAAAGAGCTATGGGCAAATAACTCTATTGAAATAATTAACCAATTATGTTAATATATTTATGGAGTGTCCTATTACTCATTAAAAGAAAGGCATCAGTGCGGCTACACTGATGCCTTTTAACATATTTTAGGAGAGTCCTATTATCTTATTACTTATTCTTTAACAAATAAGCAATAAGCAAAAGAATTATTGCGAGTATTATTAAATACTCCACAACCTACTCCTTTCTAGTAAGGACGTCTCCTCACCATACAAATCATAGACATACCTCCTTCTATATGTTAAGGGAGTCTTTTTCATCTCCTCACTATATATATTGCAAAAAAAAGTCATTTTTACTTAATAAAAATAATTTTCTTAAAAAAAAGCATCAGTGCTGCTACACTGATACCTTTTCATATAAAAATAACGCTTAGTTAGACTAAGCGTTTTTCTTTGCACCTAATTGATCCTTTAATGCATTAATATATTCACAATGAGTATCGTCATCCTTACATACAGCATCAACTATTTGTCTTCTTAGCTCTGCTGGTGAGAATGTTGTAATCTCATCATCATCATATCCTACCTGGAACTTCTTATCATCAATAATAATTGGTCTACGTAGAACGCTTGGATTTTGAATTACAAAGTCCACAAGCTCATTAAACTTCATTGATTCAATATCAACACCTGACTCGATTATTACCTTACTACGTGTTGAAATAATATCCTCAAATCCATTTTCTGAATTTTCTAGCATCTTAACCAAATCCTCGCGTGATAATGGTTGCTTAAACATATTAATTTCTTTATATTGAACATTATTTTCTTGAAGCCACTTTATTGCCTTTTTACAAGAGGCGCAGCTATTTGTTGTATAAATTGTAACCATAAACATCACCCTTAGAATTATTATAACATAAATAGATTTATTTAAAAAGATTAAATAAAAAAAGATGCCATATTTCTATGACATCCTTAAGCTTAATCTTAGTAGTACTTGTAGTACTTATCTAGGATAGTTCTAGCTGTAACAACATTTGATGCATAATCCTCTGCATTTCCTGTCCATCCAGATCCGTCCTCAGCAGCTCCGTTATGATCAACGAACTCTCCACCAGCTGGGTCACTTAATCCAGCTCCTACGAATCCTGTTGAAGGAGTCTCTCCAAGTCCTGTTACAGACTCAGTGATATACTTACGATCGATTAATAGAGATAATGCATAACGAACCTCTTCTGCCTCAGCTTGAGTAAGTCCATCAAACATATCTGCGTTAATATTCCATGAAACATAGTATGTTCCAAGTTGTCCCATAACATGGTACTCATCGCTTGTCTTATATGTAGCAACTGTCTCCTTTGACATAGAGTCAATTAATAGATAGCTTTGGTTCATATATGATCCAAGCATTGATGAATCATCATCATTGAATGGGAATGTTACTGTAGCGTTCTTTACATTAGCGCTATCCCAGTAGTTAGTATTTTGCTCAATTACAAGAGATGTATCCTTTGTAAATGACTTAATCTTGTATGCTCCTGAAGTTACAGCACTACTCTTAATAGCCCATGCTCCATCAGTTCCAAGATTCCATGCATCCTTTAATACTGTATATGCAGGGAATGCACATAGCTCATAGAAATATGGATACTCCATAGTTGTAACAACCTGTAGAGTATCATCAGATGTTGCAGTTACATTTAAGAAGCTCCTCTCTGCTCCTGCAGCTGAAGTCTCTGATAATGAATCATATCCATCGATAACCTCGAACATGTATCCATAGTCAGCATCAAGTCCAGTTACATTTCCAACTGAATATGAAGCAGCACGGTTCCATGAATCAACGAAATCTTGTGCAGTGATTGCAGTTCCATCAGAGAACTTAGCGTCTGAACGAATTGTGAATGTATAAGTAGCCTTTCCATCAGTTCCAATTACTGGCTCTGGAAGTGATGTAGCTAAATCTGGAGCAAGCTCTAGACCAGTTCCATCAGCTGTAGGTACATAACGTACTAATCCTCCGAATAGGTGAACTGCGTATGAAGCTCCGTCAACGGCACTGTTAAGTGCTGGGTCAACATATGTAGGTGTTGAAGCAAGACAAGCAGTTAAATCCTTACCTGTATTGTTCTCTGCCCATTGGAAATACTTATATCCAAGTGGAGATGCATAAACATCTGTTAAATTAGAGTTTTGTAGCCAATTGTCAACATAGTTGTAAATTGGTGAAATAACTCCTGTAGACATTAATAATGTCTCAGCCTTATGCATTAGCTTATATCTCTTAGTTGTATTAGACTCTGCCTTAATATATCCGATTAGAACATCGTATGTCTGTGCCCATGTTCCAGATAACTTCTCATATCCATCGATTGATGATAAATCAATCTCATATGTATAATTAGCAGCATCTCCTCTTCCTAATTGACAATCATTGTTTCCTGAATCTGTAATCCACATATCAAGGAATGAAATAGGGTCATTATAGTCAGCTAACCATCCGTTACGAGCTGCTGTATAATTTCCTTGCTTACGAGTAGTTAAGAAGTTGTTCCATGTATCCTGAGATAGGTTCATCTTAATACCGTAGTTCTTGTAAGTTGCTTGAATGTTTTCAGCAATTGCTTGGTGTCCTGAATTAGTGTTGAAGATGTAATCGATTGATGGCATGTCCGCATAACCTGTCTTTGAACTACCACATGATCCAAGTGCAACAACTGATGCAAGTCCTAGCATACTTAATGTTAATACCTGTGTTTTTTTCATTTAAAATCTTTCCTCCTAATATTATTTAATTTTATATTAATATTCTCGTACATGCTTTAGATGGGCGTCCTTGCACATACGAGTAATACTAATCTATTTAATTTTGTCCCTTAAGCTCGTCTTGAACTAAAAGACATGATACGAAATGACCTGGCTTTACCTCTTGTAAAGTAGGTACCTCGTTCTTACATCTCTCGCATGCACGAGGGCAGCGAGTTCTAAATGGACATCCCGTAGGTACGTTCATTGGTGAAGGAACATCTCCTTCTAGGATGATTCTCTTATTCTCTCTTGCAGACTTAGGGTCTGGCATTGGTACTGCTGATAATAATGAAATTGTATATGGGTGTAATGCTGCCTCATATAGCTCATTTGTTTCAGCAAGCTCAACTACCTTACCTAAATACATAACAGCAATTCTATTTGAGATATGACGTACTACTAAAAGGTCATGAGCTATGAATAGGTATGTTAATCCTAATTCCTTTTGTAGGTCCTCAAATGTATTGATAACCTGAGCCTGGATTGATACGTCAAGGGCAGATACTGGCTCATCACACACAATAAATTGTGGGTTTACAGCTAACGCTCTTGCGATACCTATACGTTGTCTTTGTCCTCCAGAGAACTCATGAGCATAACGTGTAGATTGCTCTGGTGATAGACCAACCTTCTTCATTAGCTCTAATACCTTAGATCTTCTTTCTTCCTTTGTTGAGTATAGATGGTTAACATCTAGTGGCTCAGCAATAATATCCTGTACTGTCATACGAGGATTTAATGAAGAGTATGGATCCTGGAATACCATTGTACATTGCTTACGGAAGGCCTTCATTCTAAGCTTTGATGAAGACTTAATTCTTTTTATCTCAGCCTTGCAAGCATTATTAATATCGGCCTTTGTATCAACATATGTATAATATGTAGATTCAGCTCTTAGATTCTTAATATCTGCAGCAAGAGCGGCATTAATCTCATTACGAGTTGCTTGATATTGTCCATAAGCCTTTGATTTTTCTACATTGTAATCAGCTACAATCTTTTCCTTCATAACAATCTCTTCAACTGTTAATTCCTTTTGTAGCTTCTTTTTATTACCCTTATCAGCCTTAGAAATAGCTTCCTTATCAGCTTGCTTCTTTTCAGCAAGCATCTTTAATCCTTCAAGCTTCTTTTCCTTAGCTGAGGCAAGCTTTGGTAGCATTTCTTCCTTTGCAGCAAGAATATCTGCCTTAGCCTTATTCTTAAGCTCTACTGTTTTAGTATCAACATCAGCAATCTTAGAATCACTTTCCTTTGCTACCATAGCAAGCTTTGCAAGCTCTGTATCACGCTTTTCTATAGCCGCCTTAATTGCAGCCTCAATTTCAGCCTTCTTTGCTTCATACTTTTGATCATATTCCTTTGAAAGCTTTACAGAGTTTGCTTGAAGGTCAGCTAAAAGCTCATTTCTTCGATGCTGAATCTTAGCTTCTCTTTTTTCCTTATCAAGAGTAGGATCTAATTCCTTCTTATATAGCTTTAATGCCTTGTTCATTTCAAACCTTAGCATTCTAAGCTCAAACTTCTTCTCAACCTTAATCTTCTTAAGATCTGAATAAGCACTAATGCTCATACCATTAAATATAACCTCTCCACTAGATGGGTTATATAGATTCATAATAGAACGACCAAGTGTAGTCTTTCCACATCCAGATTCTCCTACAACTCCAAGTGTTTCACCCTTCTTAATGCTAAATGATACATTATCAACAGCCTTAAGTGGTGTAGTCTTAAAGAATCCTGTTGTGATATCAAAATACATCTTAAGATTCTTAACCTCTAGAAGAGTTTCATCATTTTGCTTAATCTCATTATTCTGCATCTGATTCACCCTCCTTTGAAGTATTCTCTTGGCTCTCATTTACAAGCTCAAGCTCTCCCTTATCATATAGCTCCTTAGCATACATGAAGCAAGAGCACTTGTGGCACTCATTTACAACTCTTTCATCAGGATATTGCTTTAGACAAATCTTCATTGCGTGTGGGCAACGAGGGCTAAATGCACATCCCTTAGGAAGGTTAAGTAGGTCTATTGCGTTTCCTGAAATAGGTACTAATCTTTCATTAGTATTCTCATTTGTAGGAATTGAACGTAATAATCCCTTTGTATATTCATGCTTAGGGTTATAGAAAATCTCGTCTGCAGTTCCACGCTCAACGATCTTTCCACCATACATAACGATAACCTCATCACAAAGCTCAGCAACTACTCCTAGGTCATGGGTAATTAATACTACAGCCATTCCCATCTTCTTTTGAATGCTTTGGATAAGTTCTAGAATTTGTGCTTGAATTGTAACGTCAAGTGCTGTTGTAGGCTCATCTGCAATAAGTAGATCTGGCTCACAGCATAATGCCATCGCAATCATAATACGTTGTAGCATTCCTCCTGAGAACTCAAAAGGATATTGCTTTAGACGCTTTTCAGGTGAGTTGATTCCAACTAGCTCAAGCATCTCGATAGCTCTATCGTTAGCTTGCTTACGAGTTGGCTTAACCTCCTTAAATCCGTCCTCATATGTTACAACCTTATTACCATTTTCGTCTCTTGTAACCTTCTTAATCTTACAAGGAACTGTATATCTCTTGTGAAGCATAATGGCCTCACGAATTTGATTTCCAATTGTATAAACTGGGTTTAAGCTTGTCATTGGGTCTTGGAAGATAATTGAAATCTTTCCTCCACGAATCTTTGCAAGCTCACGTTCAGGAAGACCAACTAATTCTCTTCCCTCAAGCTTAATAGATCCTCCAACAATCTTACCTGGATGTGATAGGATCTGCATTAGTGAGTAAGCAGTAACTGACTTACCTGATCCTGACTCTCCAACGATACCAAGGATTTTACCCTTATCTACATTAAATGTTGAACCATCAACACTCTTTACCTCTCCAGCAGGAATAAAGAATGATGTTCTTAAATCCTTTACCTCAAGGAAGTGCTCATAAGATGGCTTTTGATTCTCTAATTCTAATTCATTATTTTCCATCTTATTCACCTACTTTCTAAGTCTTGGGTCGAATGCATCACGAAGTGCATCTCCAAGAAGATTTAGTGCTAATACTAATAAACAGATTGCAAGTGCTGGTATATATAATCTATATGCATAGTTTAGCATTACTGATAAGCTTGAAGCCTCAGATGCCAAAGATCCTAATGAAGGCATTGGAAGTGAAACTCCAAGTCCTACATAGCTTAAGAATGACTCTGTAAAGATTGCAGATGGAATCTGTAATGCAGTCATAACTATGATAATAGATACACAGTTAGGTATTAAATGCTTGAAGATAATTGAAATTGATGGTGTACCAATAGTACGAGCCGCAAGAACGAACTCCTGCTTCTTAATAGCCATAATTTGACCACGTACCATACGTGCCATACCAACCCAATATAGAAGTCCATAAACTATAAATATTGAAATCATACCAACTCCAACGCTTTCGAGCCATGTACCTTCAATCTTATCTGATAATGTTTCCTTTAAAACAACTGATAATAGGATAATGATTAGCATATCTGGTAGTGAATAGATAACGTCAACAATACGCATCATAATCATATCCACCCTACCACCAAAGAATCCTGCAACTGCACCATAAATAGTACCGATAATAAAAACGATAATAGATGCAAAGAATCCTACTGATAATGACACACGAAGTCCATAAACTACACGAATAAAGTAGTCACGACCATTAGCATCAGTACCAAAGATATGTGGGAAAACAAACTCACCGTTTGCTCTTAAATATTGCTCATAAGCACTATAATGGAATGGCTTAATATTAGCAAAGTCATCAGTATTTCCTAAAGCCTTCCACTTTAAGAAATCAAGATCTGCACCATATTTATTAACAGCAAGCATTTCATCATAGCTATATGGCCAAATCATTGGAATAAAAATAGCCATTAATACTAAAATAACGATAACACAAATACAAATAATAGCAATTGGATTATGTAATAATCTCTTAAATCCATCCTTCCAGAATGAAGCTGCAGGACGCATCTTAGCTGCTTGTACCTTTTCTTCTTCTAATGCTGGGATAAAATCATCAACATTAGGCTGTAATGAAAATATATTCTTCATAATTCCTGCACCTCCTACTCTAAGTCTACTCTTGGGTTAACAACCTTATATAGGATGTCACTTACAAGGATAAATAATACTACTAGGATAGAACAGAATACTGTAACTCCCATAACTACTGGATAATTTAGGTTGTTAATAGCATTAACAAGTGTATTTCCAAGTCCTGGAATAGAGAAAATCTTTTCTACAACTAGTGAACCTGTTAGGATATATGCAATCATTGGTCCAGCATATGTAATAACTGGAGTTAATGAGTTTCTTAACGCATGCTTAAATAAGACCTTTGCAGGACTTACTCCCTTTGCACGAGCAGTACGAATGTAATCTGCCTCTAGTGCATCTAAAGTTGAAGTTCTTGTTAAACGAACTATATACGCCATTGGATATAGTGATAATGTAATAACTGGTAAAACATATTTTGATGTACTACTGCTTAGTCCAAAGTCAGTTGGGAACCAACCAGCCTTTACACAGAACCAATAGAATAAAAATGCGGCAATAACGAATGATGGTACAGCAACCATAGCTGTTGATAAAATCATAATAAGTCTATCCTGCCATCTTCCTCTATAAACGGCAGCAAGAACTCCAAAGAAAATACCAAAGATAATAGCTATAACTGCAGCCATTAATCCGTTCTTAGCTGAAACCTTGAATCCTGCCCAAATTAAATCCATTACTGGTGTTCCTGAATCCTTTAATGAAATTCCATAATTAAATCTAAAGGCATTTACTAAATACTTAAGCCATTGTACTACTAGTGGCTTATCAAGACCATATCTTTTATTCAATGCAGCAAGTCTTTCCTCAGTGATTCCCTTCTCAGTAAGGAATGGAGATCCTGGTAATGCTTGCATTACAAAGAATGTAATTGTTATAACAGCTGCTATAGTTACTATGGCCATAAGTAATCTTTTAACTATATACATTGCTGTTTTCGAGTTCATAATACTTCCTCCAATTTTATTGAATTAATATTAGTACCACAACATAAAACTTCTCTTATTACTAATAATATCCATATTATATTACAATTTACATTATGTTGTCAACAAATGTGTATTTCAAAGAAATACGCAAATTGAATATAATTTATCGTTTGTGTGAAATAATTATACATCTATTAAAAACTTGTTCTTTTTTTCGATAATTGTTCGTTTTTTATGTTTAAATGTTTTTATTTCACACACATTTTCATTTTTGAACAATATTCAATCATTGACAAAGAAAATTGATTATAATATAATTTAGTCAAACGTTGAGATGGGAATAGTAATTAACACCTAGTATTTAGAGAAGAGATGGATGGTGAAAATCTCCTACTAAGGATAGTGAATGGGCCCAATCGAGTGATCCTAGAAGCGTCCGTATACCTGCGTTAAAGGTTTTGAGAGTCTATATATTATAATAGGATATATAGGAATTAAGGTGGCACCGCGAGCTATTCGTCCTTATTTGCATAACGCAATAAGGATTTTTTTATTTTTAAGGAGTGTATATTATGAAGAGACTATTATCAGGAATTCAGCCTAGTGGTACAATCACACTAGGAAACTATATTGGAGCTATCAAGAACTTTGTAAAGCTTCAAAACGAGAATGAAGACGTTGAGTTCTTCGTCTTCATTGCTGACCAGCATGCAATTACTGTTCCACAAGAAAAGCTAAAGCTTAGAGAGAACATCAGAAGCCTTGCGGCTATCTATGTTGCATGTGGACTTGATCCTAAGAAGGTTCACCTATTTATCCAATCAGAGGTTCCAGCACATGCAATGCTTGGATATGTAATGGAGTGTACTGCCTACATTGGTGAAATGGAGCGTATGACTCAATATAAGGATAAAAAGGTTAAGCAGGTTGATGGAGTTCATTGCTCACTTCTTACATACCCTGCATTAATGGCTGCAGATATTCTTCTATATGATACTGATTTAGTACCAGTAGGCGAGGATCAGAAGCAGCATCTTGAGCTAACTCGTAACCTTGCACAAAGATTTAATCAAAAATATGGAGATACATTTGTAGTACCTGAGGCTTATATTGCCAAGGAGGGTGCTAAGGTAATGTCTCTTCAGGATCCTACTAAGAAGATGAGTAAGTCAGATCCTAATCCTAAGGGATACATTGCTCTTCTTGATGAAGAGAATGTTATTCGTAAGAAGATTATGTCAGCTGTAACTGATTCAGTTGGAACTATTTCATATGATCCAGCTAATAGACCTGGTATTTCTAACCTTCTTACAATATATGATGTATTTAGTGGTGAAGGTATTGATAACATCTGTAAGAAATACGATGGTAAGGGATATGCTGAGTTTAAGGCTGACCTTGCAGATATCGTTGTTAACGCATTAAAGCCTATTCAAGAAAGATATAATGAGCTAATCAAATCAGAGGAGCTTGATACAATTCTTGATGAGGGTAGAGATTATGCATCAAAGATTGCATTTAAGAAAATATCTAAGGTCTACAATAAGATAGGACTTGGAAGAAAAAGATAAGGTGATAAAATGACCGCATTAGAAATTACATTAATAGTAATTGGTGCTGTGGTTGGATTTAATATAGTATTCTTCTTCCTTATATGGCTATTTGGAAGAAGCTACTGGAAATCTATTAAGGAAAGAGACCCAGCCGCAAGACACTATTTACAAATAATCTTAACATACCCAGGAGTACATGCACTTATTTGGTATCGTATTGCACACTTCTTCTTCAAGATTCATTTAAAGCTTCTTGCAGAAATCATTACATATCTTGTAAGATGCCATATCAACATTGAGATTCACCCAGGTGCTAAAATTGGTAAGCACTTCTTCATTGACCATGGAACTGGAGTTGTAATTGGTGAAACATCAATCATTGGTGATAATGTTACAAT
>JAILRQ010000095.1 GCA_024698125.1 Acholeplasmatales bacterium | reverse complement strand
ACCTTTAATAGTTATTATTGCTGATATTAATGTAATTAGTGACATTAAGATAAGTAGTATTAAAAGTATTATATTCTTTGAAATAAGATATAGCATAGTAATTATTGCTAATGCTATAAGTGATACTGCAAGAGGCAGTATCCTTTTATCATTATTCATAATAATCCCCTCCCAAATATATAACATATTATACCATTTTAAAAATAATATTTTATTCTATTGAAAAAATATTGGACATTTTGTAAAATATAGTGGTATTTTTTGAATATTGGAGAGGTAAAGGAAATGAAAAAGTTTTTTAAGCTTTTAGCACTTGGTGGTGCTATATGTGCAGTAGGTGTGGCTACTGCTTGTAATGATGATGATAGTACGATAGTTGATAAGAATATCACCTATGAAACTATTACAACACCAGAAAATCAAAAAGCATATCAGGCTACTATTGATTGTAGTGGATTATTAAATGCAGCATTACCTGATAGATATAATGATTTAGATGTTTATAGTGTTGAAGTAGTAAATGGTGAAACCCTAACTTCATTTGATTTTAAAAATACTTCAAGACTTATTAAGCTTGGTGGATGTAGTAAACTAACATCTATTGATATATCAGGCTTTGATGTTGTTGATTCTGGGGCATTACGTGATTGTACAGCTGCTACAACAGTAAGAGTTAAGGAACTACGCTTTTTAAATCAGAGTGCTACTGGAGATAGCTATTTGACATATTTTTCTGCTTTATATGGCCCTACATATACTGCTGAAGATGGTTCAACACAACCTATTCCACAAGCACTACAAAAGGTTTATGTAGAGTCTGGAGATATTGATAAAGGATTTACTCGTTGTGACACATTAAAGGAGGTAGAGCTTTCTTTAGATGTTAAAACAATTGGAACTGGTGCTTTTGAAGGACTAGATAATCTTGAAAGTGTTAAAACTTCATGTACTAGTATTGAAAGTGGAGCTTTTACTGACTGTCCAAGCCTTAAAACAGTAGATTTAGGAAAGAATCTTACATCATTAGGTGCAAATGCCTTTAGTAATTGTACAGCTCTTGAATCAATAACATTACCAGATACATTAACAAGCCTAGAGAAAAGTGTGTTTGATGGATGTACTGCACTAACAAGCGTTGATCTTGGAGATAGTATTGAAAGCATCAATTTATGGGCATTTGATGGATGTACAAGCCTTAGCGAGCTATATATTCCTGGAAGTGTTAAAACAATTATAGAACCTTCATATGATGTATGTAGTATACAGTCTATTTATTATGAAGGAGGATATGATGATTGGGCTCAAATAGAATTTGATTCACAGTCACTATCAGGTGAGCAAGCTAGTAATTATTTAGATGCTAATGTGTATTTCAGATATGAAGGTACATCTTATGTTACCGCATCTAATGGATCACGATATGCTACATGCGAGGAGTTAAGTTTTTCTAATGTTTCAGAAATTAATGACTATGCTTTTGCTGGAGATAGTAATATAAAGTCAATAATTTTTTCAAGAAATGTAGAAACAATAGGAAACTATGCATTTGCAAATTGTGAAAATCTTGAATATATAGTTATTCTTAATGATGATATTAAGATTCATACAGATGCATTTTATAGTTGTACAAAATTAACAAAGGTTTTACTTGTAGGAGACCCTGCTAGTTTAATTGGTTTAACTGCACCTGTATCTGTAGCGCCTTTCGTATCTGATTTCGCAAGTAACACATTCTATTTTTATACTCCTAATAATGGTAATGAAACAGAAAGTGGAAATTGGTGGTATTTTAGTGGTTCAGAGCCTGTTTGCTATACAGTTGATTAAATCATTATGCTAATCAGCATAATCATAATAATAGTGCTCATCAAGCAAATAACAATAATCATGCTAACCAGTGCAATCCTAATAATTCAAATTATCAGGGGCACAATAAGTAACAATAAGGGCTCACAAATTGTGAGCCTTTTATGTTATAATTAATAAAAGAGGTGGGAAGAATGAGAGTATATAGATTATTATCAGGATTTATAGCATTAGGATGTGCTTTAGTATCATTTTTTATAGCTTGTACTATAGGTATTATTTCAGGAATTGGTGGTAATGCTGATGATGTATCAGATGCTGTATTCTATGGACCTATGCTAATGATACTTGCTGGTGTTGTTTCAGTGCTTATGTGCTGGAATAAGAACTTTATTGTATCTATCTGCATATCTGTACTATTTATATGTGCAGGTATAGTAGAGCTTATGGCTATAAGAGATTTTACACAGGCTTGGATATTTGCATCTATTATGATTCTACTAGGTATTGGTCATATAGCCCTTTTAGTAAAAGAAACAGGTGAGAGCTTAATTGCTCTCACCACTACTACCTTTATTTGCAAGCTTTTCTTTTACTTGCAAAGCTATCTTTAAAATGATATAACACCATACGGGAGATTTTAAAGAGGCTTTGTTATGGAAGATATAAAAGAGAAAAAGCATATAGATATGCTCAATGGATCTTTATGGACTAAAATATTAATGTTTGCGATACCACTTGTTTTAATTGGTATATTAGAACAGCTATTTAACGCAGCTGATGTGGCAGTAGTAGGACACTTCACTGGAGATAGAGGTAAGAATGCTATGGCAGCTGTTGGTGCCACATCATCTATTATAGGATTAATAGTTTATACCTTTATTGCGGTATCCTTAGGAGTAAATGTAGTTATTGCTCATGCTGTTGGTGCTAAAAATGATTTGGTTATCAAAAGATGTGTTCACACATCTATTGTTTTCTCTATCATTTTAGGAGTGGCTCTTACAATAATTGCAGAAGCATTCGCAAGACCTATATTTAAAACTCAAAGTATACCAGATGAGGTATTTGATATGACTATCACATACTTTAGAATATACTCCTTTGGTATACCATTAATTCTTTTATATAATTTCCTTGCATCTATTTATAGAGGAGTAGGAAATACTAAGACTCCACTTATAGTACTTGCGATATCTGGAGTTATAAATCTAGGCTTAAACTTTTTATTTGTTGTAGGTATGGGAATGGATGTAGAAGGAGTCGCACTTGCGACGGTTATATCTAATGCTATATCTGCAATAATATTATTTGTGATGATGCTTATTAATAAAGGTATTCTTCATATATCCTTTAAGGAGCTTAAAATCCATTTTAGGACATTATCACAAATACTTCAGATTGGAATACCTGCAGGTATTCAATC
>JAILRQ010000091.1 GCA_024698125.1 Acholeplasmatales bacterium | reverse complement strand
CTTGGTATTGATAGATTTAAAATTGCCCTTCATTATAGTGCTTCAACTATAACCTCGGTTCTAATAGGAGGTATTATAGGTCTTATTTTAGGACCAATTATAATACCTTTAATGATGAATCTAAAATATAATACACTTTATTCACTAATAAATGTAAATAGTGTTTTATACTATCCATCATATATCTTAATATTCTTAGTATTAATTATAGTAGGTCTTGCGACAGCTCTTATAAGAGTTTATAGATATCTAAGGCTAAGCCCTAAGGATGCGATGGATAGAAGGAATGCAAGTAAGAAGCATATTTTTAATTTTGGCTTTCTCCCAAGAAGAGCCTATAACCTAAAAATGGCCTTAAGAAATATATTCTGGTCACCATTTAAATCAATCCTTGTTATAGTTGGTGTTTTAGGATGTAGTGCTCTTCTTGTAGCCTCACTTGGAGTTGAGGATACAATAAACTATGGAGTAGATTTAGAGCTTAATAATAAGCTTTCTTATGACATTGATATTTCATATGATCATACCTATGATATAGATGATATATTAGAGCCTTATAGCGAAAGTATTGCATCAATTGATAAGTATCAATATAGTGTTGTTATGGCGTTTAATGATGATAAGCTATTAGATACTACAATTACTGTTGTTGATACAGCCTCTAAATCAATAAATATAGAGCTTAGTGATAGTGGATGTACAATCACTAAGAAGATGGCTGAAAGCCTATCTCTTAGTGTTGGTGATAGTATATCAATTTATCTTAAGAATACGGTATATAATATACCTATAGCTAATACTATTGATTTGTTTATGTCACAAACAATCTATATTCCAGAGGCTTTATATGAGCAATATGATGATGTTATGTATAATAGAGCCTTTGTGATGTGTCATGATGATGTAGCTGTTAGTGCTTTAAATAAAAAAATTAACAAAACAAAGGGTGTAGTATTTAGTAGAACAAAGGCTCAAAGAAGGGCTACTGCTAATAATTATTTATCACTTTTAAAGATTGTGACAAATATGATTAGAATATTTGCGATTATTTTAGCTATTGCAGTAATCTATGATCTTGCGTCATTAAACTATAATGAAAGAATAAGAGATATAGCTCAAATTAAGGTCTTAGGATATGGATACTCTAAGAATATGAAGACCCTCTTATATGAGATAGGAATACTATCTGGTATAGGATGTATTTTAGGTATGTTTATTGGTAAGCCTTTAATGATGAATATGCTAGAGCTTAATGAAAATGATATGATTACATTTATTCCTCATATCTATTGGTATACATATCTTATTACCTTCGTTTTAACAATTGGAGTATCTATTATACTAAATTTAATACTAAGTATTAGAATTAATAAGCTTGATATGGTAAAATCTATTAAGGGAGCCGAATAGAGGTTTTATTATGAAGGTAGATTTACATAACCATTCAACTTATAGTGATGGTCTTTATTCAATTGAAGAGCTTTTAAGGATAGCTAAGAAAAACGATATTGATGTTATGGCTTTAACAGACCATGATTCATGCTATGGATGTATTGAGGCTATAGAGGCGGGTAGGAAGTATAACATATTAGTTATACCAGGTATTGAGCTTTCTACAGTTTATAAGGGTGAGTCTGTTCATATCGTTGGTCTTTTTAAGAATAATTTTATACCTGATGAGATTAAAAGCATCGCAGATGTTATTAAGGCTCATAGGCTTAAAAGAGCTAGAATGATGATGGAGCGTATAAAAGATATCTTTAAGGTTAATATGGATATTGATAAGATGCTTATGGGTCGAGATATTGTTACAAGAGGTAATATGTTTCAGCATATTATGGAATATAACCCAAGCCTTACAAGAGATGAGGTTAACAAAATGGTTTCAAATACCTCACCTGCCTATATTGAGGCTGCAAAGTTTAATACCAAGGAAGGTATTGAGTTTTTAAAGAAGAATAACTGTCTTACAATTTATGCACATCCAACCCTATCTAAAAAAGAGATAGTAGAGGATGTAATAAGGCTTGGTGTAGATGGTATTGAGTTTAATTATCCAAAAAATAAGCCAGGAGATAAAGAGTGGTTTATATCTCTTGCGAAAAAGTATAACCTACTTCTTAGTGCAGGCTCTGATTTTCATGGAGACCAAAACCATGCAATGATTGGTACATCAACAATAGATAGTGATTTATGGAATAAAATAAAGGAGGCACTAAAATGAAAATTATAGATGCAAAATATGTTACATCAGCTCCTGATGTAGAGCATTTCCCACAATCTCTTCCAGAGTTTGTATTTTGTGGAAGATCTAATGTTGGAAAGTCATCTTTTATAAATATGATTTTAAATAGAAAAAATCTTGCTAAGACTTCATCAAAGCCTGGTAAGACTCAGCTTTTAAATCTATTTTTAATTAACAATAGCGTCTACTTTGTAGACGTTCCTGGATATGGATACGCAAACGTATCAAAATCACAGCTTGATTTATTTGCTAAGCGTGTTAATGGATACTTTAGAGATTCAAAGAATCTAAAGTGTGCATTTCTACTTGTAGATGCACGTCATGATCCTACAAAGCTTGATATTCAAATGGTAGATTATTGTAGACAATATGGCATTCCTCATGTTATAGTTATGACAAAGAGTGATGGTGTAGGTACTACAAAGATTTATTCTAGGGTTAAGGCTACACGAGAGGTTTTAGGACTTAGTAAGGATGATAAAATCATTGTTTCCTCAACATTAAAGAAGATGGGTGTTGATGAGGCATTTGAGGTAATAGATTCATATTTAGAGGAGGAAGGATTAAATGGTTAAAGAGGAATACCAAACAGAAAGATTAAATCTTTATTCATCTAACCCAGATATGGCATCTGAGGTTACAGATTATTTTATTCGTAATAAGGAGTTTTTAAAGGATGTAGAGCCTTTACGTCCAGATGAGTATTATACTGAGGAGTATCAGAAGAAGCTTTTACTTGATGAGTATTTATTCGTTAATGGTAAGGCTATGTTTAAGTTTTGGATTACAAAGAAGGATTCTAAGAAGGTTATTGGAGTTATTTACTTCAATGGTATTTTCTTTGGTTCATTTAAGTCTACCTTTATGTCATTCCGTCTTGATAAGGATGAGGTAAGACAGGGATATATGTCTGAGGCTATTAAGAAGGGTATGGAGATTGTGTTTAAGGATTTAGGTCTTCATAGAATTGAAGCAAACGTTATGCCTAAGAATAAGCCTGCTCTAAATCTATTAGAAAAGCTTGGATATTATAACGAGGGAATTGCAAAGCAATACCTTAAGATTGATGGAGTTTGGGAGGACCATATTCACATGGTTTACCTAAATGATGAGAATAAGTAAATAAAACTTTACGCAGTAAGATTTTTACTGCGTTTTTTGTCTTTATTTTGTAGTAATTTTGAAATTACTATGCTATAATATATAGTGGAACTATATGTAGTATGGAGGATAATAATTAATATGGCTAATATTAATCTTGATAAGCTAGTTGCTTATATGAAGGAACAAGGATTTGTGTTCCAAGGTAGTGAAATTTATGGAGGACTTGCCAATAGCTGGGATTTCGGACCTCTAGGAGTTTTACTTAAGCAAAATATAAAGAATGCATGGTGGAGCAAGTTCGTTACAAAGAATAAGTATAACGTTGGACTTGATTCAGCCATTTTAATGAATCCAGAGGTATGGGTTGCCTCAGGACATCTTACTAACTTCAATGACCCACTAATTGACTGCAAGAGCTGTCATTCTCGTTTTAGAGCTGATAAGCTAATTGAGGATTTCACAAATGGTGAGGTTGTTGGTGATGGTATGACTAATGACGAGATGGTAGATTACATCAATAAGAACAATATTGTATGTCCTACTTGTGGAAAGCTAAACTTTACACCAATTCGTCAATTCAACCTAATGTTTAAGACTCACCAAGGAGTTACTGAGGAGTCTAAGAGCGAGGTTTACCTTCGTCCTGAAACTGCTCAAGGAATTTTCGTACAATTTAAGAATGTACAAAGAACAACACGTAGAAAGCTTCCATTTGGAATTGGACAAATCGGAAAGTCATTCCGTAATGAGATTACTCCAGGAAACTTTATCTTCCGTGTAAGAGAGTTCGAGCAAATGGAGCTTGAGTTCTTCTGCAAGCCAGGTACTGAAATTGATTGGTTCAATTACTGGAGAAAGTATTGTATGGACTTCCTAGTATCAATCGGAGTTAAGGCTGATGAGCTAAGATATAGAGATCATGAGAAGGAGGAGCTAAGCTTCTACTCAAATGCTACAACAGACATTGAGTATAACTTCCCATGGGGATTTGGAGAGCTTTGGGGAATTGCATCTCGTACAGATTATGACCTAACTGCTCACCAAAATCATTCAAAGCAGGATTTAACATATCTTGATCCTGAAACTAACACTAAGTATATCCCTTATGTTGTTGAGCCATCTGTTGGAGTTGAGAGAATGATGCTATCAGTATTATTCTCAGCATATGAGAACCAAGAGCTTGAGAATAATGATTCTCGTGAGGTTCTACATTTCATTCCAGCTCTAGCACCTTATAAGGCTTGTGTACTTCCTCTTGTAAAGAAGTATCACCAGGATGAGGCAAATAAGGTTTATGATGAATTACTAAAGGAGTTCAGTGTAACATATGATGAGACTGGATCAATTGGTAAGAGATATCGTAGACAGGATGCAATTGGAACACCTTACTGTATTACAGTTGATGATAATACTGCTAAGGATGGTACAGTTACAGTTCGTGACCGTGATACAATGGAGCAAATCACTCTAAAGGTATCAGAGGTTGCAGCATTTATTAAGTCAAAGTGTGAATTCTAAAAATGATTAAGGAGTGATTTAATTGGCATACGATGAGACTTTTCAAGAAATTGTAGATAAAACTGATATGGTAGAGCTAGTCTCTGAGTTTGTAACACTTGAAAAGGCTGGAGCCAATTATAGAGGACTATGTCCATTTCATCATGAAAACACTCCTTCATTTTATGTTTCACCTGAGAAGAAGCTAGCAACTTGCTTTGGTTGCCATAAGACACTTGATCCTATCGGCTTTGTTTCAGAAATAAAGAAGATATCATTTAAGGACGCAGCACTTTATTGTGCAGAGCGTGCAGGTCTTAAGGTAAATATCAAATCAAGTAAGCCACAGGGTCCAGATTTAAGTAAGTATTACCAAATTATGGATATGGCCCAGGAATTCTATCAAAAGAATCTTCTTGAGACTAAGGGTGGACTTGAGGCGCTAGAATATTTAAATAAAAGAGGTCTAGACAAGGATACTATAGAACAATTTGGTATCGGTCTATCTCCAGACAAGCTTGATACAATTTATCAAATGCTTAAGAGTGCAAATCACCTTGAGCTTGATATGGTTGAGGCAGGACTTGTAAAAAGTAATGATGGAAGATATCATGACCTATTTACAAAGCGTATAATGTTTCCTATTAAGGATGCTGATGGGCACATCTTAGGATATTCTGGAAGAATATATCGTAAGAAGGATATTGATGAAGGTCAGCCTAAGTATGTAAATAGTAATGATAATATCCTATTTAAGAAGAGACTAAACCTTTATAACATTAACAATGCAATTCCATATGCCAATAAGATGCATAGAATAATTTTATGTGAAGGACAAATGGATGTAATTGCAGTAACAAGGGCTGGATATGGTGAGGCAGTATGCTCACTTGGTACAAGCCTTACAAAGGAGCAGGCACAGCTTATAAAGAAGTATGCTCCACAGGTTGTGTTAATGTATGATAATGATAAGGCTGGTATTATAGCATCCTTATCTGCAATTCCACTACTTAAGGCTGAAGGGCTTGATATAAAGCTTATTCATCTTGAGGGTGCTAAGGATTCAGATGAGTTTGCGTTAAAGTATGGAGTTGATAAGCTTAAGAGCTTTATTGATACCCATATGATAACAGACCTTGAGTTTAGATATATTGCAGCAACATATAATCGTGATATGCTAAATGAGCAGGATTTCGAGGCTGCAAAGATGGATATCTTTAAGTTCTTAAATGATGCACATAGTGCAACCATTACAGAAAGATATCTTACAAGATTATCAGAGTTAAGTAATACTTCACTTAACGCCTTAGTAAGTGATTTTAATAACTATAGTAGAAGAAACCAGACTAGAGCAGCACTATCTCCAGTAAAGGTGGTTTCTCCTAGGTATACCAATGAGCATGTCGACAGCAAATATATTATTTGTATAAGACGTCTATTTGGATATGCAACTTTAGATAAGGCCTATGCTGATACAATCAATATGAATATTAATTTCGGAGCATTCGATCAAAATCATTTTGATTTATGGGCAGAGCTATATGGTGGCTATTACCAATATGCAAGTAAGTTTGATGCAGACAAATTCCTTACAATGATTTCAAGAGATAAGAGGCTTACTGACCTATTTATAGAGGACAATAAGTATTTATCTAAGGATTATGTCAATGCGTATAATGAGCAAGATTTAGAAAATTGTATAAGAACTGTTAACGAGTATGCGCTTAAACAACGACAAAATGAGATTATGAGACTGATGAAGACAGATATTGATGATGATACGAAGCTGGCATTAGTTACAGAGCTTGCAGAGATTCTAAAAAAGCTAAAGAAGTAATATTATAAGAAAGGAAGTATATTTTAATGGATGTAGAAACACTATTAAAGGAATTAATCGAGTTAGGTAAGAAAAATAATGATACAGTAGTCATTACTGAGATTACTAAGTATTTCTCAGAGGATTCTGAGGAATTTAGTCAAATTGAAGAGGGATTAAAGAACGCCGAAATCGATGTTGTAAGCCCTGAGGATACAGCCTCAGAGGAAGCTGCAGAGGATGAGTTTAATCCAAATGACGCTGAAGAAGTTGATATATCAGACTTCGATAAGCTTCCTCCTAATCTTAGCGTTGGAGACCCTGTAAAGATGTATTTAAAGGAAATCGGAGATATTCCTCTATTACAGGATGATGAGGAGCTTGAGCTTGCTCAAACTGTAGATGCAGGAAAGAAGGCTCAAGAAAAGCTTGATCTAATAGAGGCCGATGACCAAAACACTGTTGGTGAGGATGAATATAACGAGCTTTTAGATATTGCAGAAAAGGGAAATGATGCTAAGGATAAGCTTGTACAAGCTAACCTTCGTCTTGTAGTTTCTATTGCAAAGCGTTATACAGGAAGAGGATTACAATTCCTAGACCTTATCCAGGAAGGAAATATGGGACTTATTAAGGCAGTTGATAAGTTCGAGTATGAGAAGGGATTTAAGTTCTCTACATATGCAACATGGTGGATTAGACAAGCTATCACTCGTGCTGTAGCTGATCAAGCTCGTACTATTCGTATTCCAGTTCATATGGTTGAAACAATTAATAGACTTGTACGTGTACAACGTCAGCTAGTTCAAGAGCTATCTAGAGAGCCATCTCCTGAAGAGGTTGCTGAAAAGATGGGAATCTCTGTTGAGAAGGTTCAAGAAATCCAAAAGATTGCCCAAGAGCCAATTTCACTTGAGCAGCCAGTAGGAGAGGAAGAGGATTCATCTCTTGGAGATTTCGTACCAGATACCTCAGCTCTAGACCCTTATGAGTATACTGCAAAGTCAGCTCTTCGTGAGGAGCTTGATAGCGCATTATCTCAGCTTACACCAAGAGAGGAAAGAGTTCTAAGACTACGTTTTGGACTTCTTGATGGAAGATCAAGAACTCTTGAAGAGGTAGGTAAGGAGTTTGGAGTTACACGTGAGCGTATTCGTCAGATTGAGTCTAAGGCACTACGTAAGCTAAAGCACCCATCTAGATCAAAGAAGCTTCGTGACTTTTTAACTAAGAAGTAGAATAAGTTATACAAAACTAACTACAATATATGAATTTAGGCCCACTTTGGGCCTTTTTTTATGCAAAATATATAAAAATGTATACTTCATTTTACTTTTTACTTGAAAAAAACGCTTACTTATAGTATTATGGGGTTATATTTTGGAGGTAAAGAAAATGAGTGAAATTCAATATAGATATGATACACAGCTTTTAATCGAGGGTGAAAACCTAGATCCAGATGCAATGACTGAGTATTTTACAGAAAACTTTAAAGGGGATTGTACTCTTATAGTTGGTGATGAGGATTTAGTTAAGGTTCATTATCATACTAACGAGCCATGGCTAGTGCTTGCATACTGCAGAAGCCTTGGAGAAATCTTTGATATCGTTGTTGAGGATATGGACAGACAAGCTAGAGGATTAAAGGGATAGAAATATCTAAATTAAAAAGGAAAAGAAAAAAGTACAGGGGTTTGTAGGAATGACCCAAATAAATTGTGGTTGGGAGAAAATGAATAAGAAATATGATGAAGAGAGAAGATTTTTTAAATAAGCTCGTTGAAAAGGGGAACGCAGCGCCTATCTATATTTCTGAGATAACAAAGGTTTATCCATTAGGTAGTGAGGAGTTCAACTACGTTCAACAGGGCCTTGACGCATCAGACGTCGAGCTAATCGATGACTCTAAGGATCTTGATGAAGGAATTCTTGAAGCAACAGAGGAAATCGATGAAACAAAGCTAGATATATCAGATTTACCTTTTAAAGGAAATCTTGTATCACTTTACTTAAAGGATATCGCGCCATATCCAATCCTTTCATTCGAGGAGGAGAAGGAATTATTCTCCCTTGTAGAAAAGGGTAAAAAGGCAGAGGAAAAGCTTGCTAAATCACTTACTGGTGAGGAGGAGCTTTCACCTGAGGAATATGAGGCCTATGATGAAATAGCTCATGTTGCCGAGGACGCAAGAACACGTATTATAAATTGTAACCTACGTCTTGTAGTTTATAATGCTAAATATTATAACAATAGAGGACTAGCCTTCATGGATTTAATTCAAGAGGGTTCAATGGGCTTAATGGTAGCTATCAATAAGTTTGATTACACGAGAGGATTTAAGTTTTCAACTTATGCGACAGCTTGGATTCGTCAAGCCATTTCACGTTCTCTAGATTTATCATCACGTACAATAAGAGTTCCATCTCATATAATTGAGAAAAACTCAAAGATTGTAGATGCCACTCGTAGGCTTTCACAAAAGCTATTCCGTGATCCTACTGATGAGGAGGTAGCAGCTGAGGTTGGTATGCCAGTTGATAAGCTTTTAATGATAAAGCAATCAATTATTCGTCCAACATCACTTGAAAAGCCAGTTGGTACAGATGAGGAATCTACACTAGGAGATTTCGTTCGTGATGAGGATGGATTAAATCCATATGAATACGCAAAGCGTGATGGTCTTCATAACGCTATTCGTGAGGCTTTATCTACTCTAAATGAGCGTGAGGCTAATGTACTTATCCTACGCTATGGATTAGATGGTCATGATCCTAAGACTCTAGAAGAGGTAGGACTTGAGTTTAATGTAACACGTGAGCGTATCCGTCAGATTGAATCTAAGGCTATTAAAAAGCTTAGAAGCCCTAGAATTATGGAAATGCTAAAGGATTTTAAAAATAATGACTAGACTTGATTATATTACATCTTTATTAAGTGAATATAATAGCGTTTGCGATGTAGGAACAGATCATGGATTTGTTCCTATTAACGCAATTAAGTCCTATAACCTATCTAAGGC
>JAILRQ010000054.1 GCA_024698125.1 Acholeplasmatales bacterium | reverse complement strand
TAAACTTATCGTTTCTCTTCTATTAATGACTGGTATTAGAAGAACTGAACTTTGTTATATTCTTAAAAGAAATATTGATTTCAAAAACAATATCATCTATCTAGAAAAAACAAAAACCAATTCTCCAAGAAATATATTCTTTACCAACGAAATCAAAGCTCTTATATCAGATGTTTTTCATTCAAATGATTCTATGTATTTATTTGGAGAGGATAATAATCCTTTAAGTCCTAATTCTATTGATGCAGTATTTAGAAAAATAAAAAAAGGACTTAATAACAAAGTTATAAGTCCTCATAAATTAAGACATACATTCGCAACTACTCTTTTAAGAAAAGGTGCCAACCTTGAACAGGTTCGTCTTCTCTTAGGTCATAGTTCCTATGATATGACTAAAAAATATTTACATTTAGTAGAAGATGATTTAAAGAAATGCTCTTTAAATCTAAATCCTTTCACTATTAATAAGACAATGGATTTTTAATTCCATTGACATAAATCTTATAAAAGTGGCAGGACTAGTAGGATTCGAACCTACGAATGATGGAGTCAGAGTCCACTGCCTTACCGCTTGGCTATAGTCCTAACACCTATTATAAGGATTTTTTCTAATTTTTCAAGATTAAATATCTAAAACCTTTAGCTTATTTTCCTTTTCTGTAAGAATTGTAATATTCTTAAGCTCCTCAATAGCCAAATCAAGCTTACCCTCTATTTGCTTATTCATTCTCTTATATCCAAGAGTTTGCTGAATCTTCTTATATAAATCATCCTTAGATAATCCATTATTTCTAGCAAGTAGAACCTTCATTCCATAGGCTATTTCAAGAGGTGATATATATTTAATATCACGAGGTACTCCTCCTTCAAAAGGAACTCTCATCATAACCTCATTATTCTTATACATTAAATATCCATCATGAGATACTATCTCATTTGGATTTAAATGCATAGCCTTTAATAGCTCATACTCATCCTCAGGCTTTGAAGAGGTATCAAATATCTCCTTAAAACGCTCTATAAACCATTTTTCAGATATAGGAGACTCATTATCAAGGACTCTTCTTACAAGCCCCTCAAAATCAAGGCTTCCGGCCTTAAATGATTCTATTATCTTTTCATCTGGTGAATAGATATATTCAGCAAATGTAGTATCAAGATTATTTGTTGATACCATAAACTCCTCTATATCCATATCACTAAGCTTATTAGATACCTTACCTATTTCCTCAAGCAGTAGCTTCTTAGCTAAGGCATTATCCTTATACCAGGCTGTTGAATAAACCCTAATATATCTAAATCCCATACGAGTAAGGATTTCATTTCTAAGCCTATTTCTATCACGGCATAGCCTTGATTCATAGTAGGTATCACCATCACACTCAATAGCGACTATATAATCAGATGTCTTCTTATCCTTAATACAGATTTCAATCTTCTTATTACTAAATCCAACCATGTAATCAAGAGAGTATCCCTCATCCTCAAGGAAGCTCTTAACCTCAAGTGAGAAATCAGGGCTTGCTTCCGAATTACCAAGATTCTTAAGAGTTGGCTCTGATGCGAACTCTAAATACTTCTTTAATAGGGATGCTCCTAAAACATTAGTATCCTTTATATCATGAGCATAGATAGATGAGATAACCTTAACATTAATCTTTGCACGAGAAATCGCAACATTAAGTCTTCTTTCTCCACCATCACGATTTAATGGTCCAAAGTTTTGAACAAATCTCTTATCACTATCATATCCATATCCAATACTAAATATTATAGTATCACGCTCATCACCTTGAACTGTTTCAAGGTTTTTAACAAATATTGGCTCAGAGGCATTATCCTTAACCTCATGAGTAGATAAATACTCACTAAGCCTTCTTTCAATAAGCCTTTGCTGAGAAATAGAGAAGGCTACAACTCCAATAGAGCGTGTATCCTTATAGGTCTTATAGTGCTTATCAATAAGCTCTATAACCTTTTCTGCCTCAGCCTCATTACTTCTTGTAGCCTTATCATATACTCCATCTACCTTATAAAGCTCAAGACCAAAATCATTTCTATGTGCCATAGCACTTGGGAATGATGTAAGCTCACTATTATAGATGTATTTGTTAGAGAAGGCTATAAGCTCCTCACACTTACTTCTATAATGCCACTTAAGCCTATATGTCTTAAGGCAGGATTTAGCCATATCAAGAATAGATTCAAAGTCTCCTGCACTATCCTCATCTGCTTCCTCTACTGTAGAATGGAAAAAGTTAGTTGGAGGCATTTGCTTTGAATCTCCACAAATAACTACCTGTGATCCTCTATAAATGGCTCCAATCGCATCCTCAGGATATACCTGAGATGCCTCATCAAAGATAACTAAATCAAACTTAACATTTGGTGTTAAAAATGATGAAACACTTAATGGAGACATTAAAAATATTGGCTTTAATGTCTTAATAAAGTCTGGATCAACATTTATAATCTCACGGACAGTCATTTGTCTACGCTTCTTTAAATACTCTCTTTTAATAACTGAAGCTATAGACCCAGATGCAATCGCATCAGGATTTGGCTTAAGAGATTGTATTTTCTCTCTTATAATAGACTTATTAATATCAAATCTCTTATGATCAAGATTAATATAATCAGCTACCATCTTATCAAAGGTTATCTCATTAAACTCTCTTAAGGCTGGTATTGTGTTTATTACCTTATCCTTTGCCTCTCTATAATATGCATGACAAAGTGGCATCTTTAGCTCATCAAGCCTTAAGCCCTTATCAAGTGAATAATTAAGATATTCTATAGCATTTAAGGCCTTAAGCTTATTTAAGACATTAGTCTCAAATAGCCTATAGGCATCAATAAGCTTATAGTCTCTTAATGTTCTATTAATAAGCTTGAAAAGCTCTTGGATATCATAGGTATTAATATCTATTGTATAAAGCTTCTGGCTATCTAACGCCTTTAGGCTCTTATCTATAAGTGATGGAAGTCTAAAGTCATAATCAAGCTTTAGATATCCAAATCCTTCTATTGTATATCCATACTTAATAGCCAAAAGCATATCCAATAGATTCTTAAAATCAGTATTATAGCTATCAAAACTATTACCTAAAATCTTCTTAATAGAAGCACTTCTATTATTAAATGATTTAAGGAATAGATTATAATCAGAGGCTGCTGTAAGTCCTAATAGGGCCTTACCATACTTTGGCTTAAAGCCATTTGTAGTATGAGGCCTTAAGGCCTTCATAATCCTTCTATATCCAGGTCTTAAGGATTTAAATAGCTTACCCTTATACTTCATTAAAGAATCCTTAACCTCTTCTATATCATATTCAAGGATTGAATCCTTAAATATCTTAGAATACATATCATGAGCCTTAACTAATGATACCCTATCCTCAAGTAAGGATGTGGTATCAGTAATATATTCATCAATCCTCTTTTTAGAGAAGAAATCCTTAGAATAATATTTAGATTCTAAAAGGGTATTATATGTCTTATAGAATACTCTTACATCATCAAGTGATATAAGGTTTAGCTTATATATTCTTTTAATGTCAGGAAGTGACTTTAAAAGTGGTGTAAGCTCTTCCTTAGCTGAGCTTAAAAGCTTAACATCACTACCTGATAGCTTAGGCTTTGATACTAAATAGAATGGTGTTTTTCTATAATCATACTCTACTATATTTTCATAGGTTTTATAGTCATCAAGAATTCTAGATACATTAGTGATATATTTATCATTTAAATTATTATCATCAATTATAAGCTTTGATTCATAATTCTTTGTAGTAGCATAGCTTGAAAAAATCTCATATGGTGTAAGATTATATAAATCTATTTTCTTATGTAGCACCTCTGCATAATCATCTAGGATGTTTTCAATACTCTTTGTATCAAGTAAGGAAAGCTTTGCGGACCTTGATGTCTTAGTCTTTTCCTTAAATAAGGTTTCATAAAGGTCTTTTATGACCTCTTTTTTATTAGTCTTTGTTGAATGAAGTGGTAAGGCAAAATCACCTAAATCATTTTTTATAAGCTTATCATATACGACATTTAAGGCCGCAAGCTTTTCTGATACAAATAATACCTTCTTACCATCATAGATAGCACTAGATATTATATTTGTAATAGTTTGACTCTTACCAGTACCAGGAGGTCCCTCAAGGACAATACTTTCTCCTCTTCTTACCGCATCAATAGCCTCACTCTGAGTATTATCAGAGTCTATTACTATCATACTATCAAGCTCTAAATCAGAAGGCTTAGCATTTAAAACCTCTCCCTCATTAAGAAGTCCCTTTACAATGCTATTTCTTTTGATTTGTCCCTCATTCTCTAAGATATCCTGATACATATTAATCTTATTAAAGCTAAATAGAGAAATGTATGATCTTTCATCAACATAAAATCCTGTAGGCTTTAATGCTTGATTAATAGTGTTAAAATAAAGCTCTAGGTCATCATCTGGTGAAATCTCTGGAAGCTTTATTTTAAACTGATTTATCATCTTATATTTAAAATTAGGATTTAAGCTACACTCCTCCTCATATAAGGAAATCTTATATGATCTAGCATATGGCTCAATCTTTATTGGTACAAGGACTAATGGAGCCATGTATTCTGCTCCATCCTCCTCATAGTTTATCATTCCAAATGAAATGTATAAGATATTTAATCCCTTTTCTAAAAGGGCATCATTACTTTTCTTTAATAGGTTACGTAATACATTATTTACGCTTCCCTTTTGCTTATAAAGTAGGATATTATTATCTCCTACATATTTTTCAATTTGAGGAATAATTTCCTCATAGCTTATATCAGATTTTGTTAAATCTGTCTCCCCACTAAACTTAGATACATATTTATCTACATTAAAAACCTCAAGTTTTTTGTCGTCAAATAACGCCTCAAAAATCTTTTTTGGTTCAGGTGCCATAGCACTAAGTGAAGTATGGAGCCTATCCTTATAATTTATAAGGTTATTTGTTCTTCCTAGATCTAGTAATCTATTTTGAAAGCTCTTTAAATTCACCTTTATTTCCTCCTTTAAAAATTAAAAGCCTATTAGTATACTAATAAGGCCTTTTCTACTATTTCAATATTATCCATTGTATTTGGTAATACAAATACTCCAAGATAATGTCCATTATCATCTGTTGTTACTGAAAACGAAATATCCTTTGTAAGAGCCGCTCTTACTGCCTCAACCTTTGGCTCTTCTATTGTTTCTACAAAGAAATTAATTCTATTCTCATTTAAAGCCATTGTATGAATAGATAAAATATTGTGTAGGCTATTCTTTCTTACGAAAGTCTTTACTAATGTTAAATAATTCTCTGCCATTTCCTAAAACCTCTTTTTATTAAAAATTACATAACATAATACTAGCACAAAAGATGTGGTTTTTCAATTATTGATAGGGATGAAAATATATTTAATCTTTTCATTTAAAAAGCCAGTTATAAAACTGGCTTAATAAATTATTCCTGATCCTTTAAGGCTTCAACCATTGAAATACTCTTATTCTTACGAATTACAAGTAGCCCTACAACCATTGAAGTTATAAATGTAATTAGAATTGATGCAAGATATGTTAATGGACCTGTATAGGTAGTCATTTCATATTCCTTACCTATAGCTATTACACATACCTTAAGTATTATATATGATAGAGGAATTGATATTATGATTCCTACAATAGTCATCCATATGTTTTGCATAATAGATATCTTTGATATAGTTTTATTCTTAAATCCTACAACCTTTAGAGTTGCAAGCTCTCTACTACGCTCAACAAAGCTCATTGCACCTAGTGTATATAGTACTACTATTCCAATGATTACAGCAGCTATTACCATAAATACTATCATTGTATTCATTACACCCATCATTTCATCTAATGATTCCATAATAGATTTTACTGTTTGAGTTGAATCAACTACACCACTTTCTGCAAGTGAGGCTACCTCCTCTGCTGTATAGTCTGTGTAGACTGAATCATACTTATATGTTAGGTTTTGTAGAGTATCTGCGTAATCACTTGTTATAGTAATTCCTTCAGATATAAATGTTCTATATACTCCTACAACAGGCATCTCATAGATTTCACTTGATCCATATGGGCTTACCTTTATAGTATCTCCTACTCTATATCCCTTTTGATATAGACGATAACAGATATAGGCTCCATCCTTTGTAGCACTAAACTCCTTAGAGCTCTTACTTAAAAGATGTAGGTGATCATATTCTGAATCATAAATGCTCATTGTATAATCCTTATCATCAATCTCTATTGCAAGGGTTGCGGAGGCATCTCCAGAAACAGATGCCATTAAAGCCTCAATTTGCTCATCTGTTGCAGTATCTGATATGTTTACCTTTAAATCATAATCCATTACGGTGTTGTATTTATCAATTAAGGCGTTTAGGGTATCCTTCATTCCAAATCCAAAGAATAACAATACCATAGCCCCAAATACTCCAAATAGGGTCATAAATGATCTAGCCTTATGTCTAAATACATCACGAAGATTCCATCTTGATGTAAAGCTTAGCTTATTAAATAGCTTAGTCTTCTCTAAAAGAATTGGCTTCTCCTTCTTTGGAGTCTTTCTCTTAAGAAGGGCAGATGCCTCCTCCTTTAATGGAAGACGTATGAATAGGTATGATACTGCTCCTAATAATAAAATTATAAGGATTGTAATAGGCCATACGAAGGCTGGGAAGCTTAATTTCCACTCAAGTGGGTCAAGGTAGGTACCCATAGGTCCACTTGGATTTAGGATGAAATAGCATAATCCATATCCAATAAACATTCCAAAAATAGCTCCAATAGCTCCTACAAATAAACCAATTGAGGTATATACTCCTGCAATCTGCCTGCTCTTAAATCCTAGGGCCTTAAATGTACCTATTTGAATACGCTCATTACGAGTTATACGCTGGAAGGTTGTAAATAGAGATAATATTGCGATTACAAGGAAGATTATAGATACTGCTGTTGCTGTAAGCTTTCCTTCAGAAACCTCACCCATAGCTTCATTATATCCTGTATCCTCAGTCTTACTTCTTACAAGCAGTGTTAGACCAAGAGTATCATAAACTGCCTCTTGAAGCTCTTCCTTAGACATACTTGACATAACATCAATTTGAGTATATGTCATTTCTGTAATACCATATTGAGCTATAAGCTCCATAAAGTATGTTTGTGACATATATGTATATCCAAACTTCGCAAAGTTTGGCATTATCATACCTGAATCATAATCTACTGCTATGTAATAGTTTGCGGCTTTTATTGAACCAACAATTTCTACCTCAAATGTCATACCAGAGTATGTCATATGAATAGTATCACCAATAGATAAATCATTCTTATCTAAAAACTTATCATTTACCCATACACCCTTAGTGTCCTCACTAAAATCACTACCATCTATTAGATTAAATGTATTCATTGTGTATTCTGATAATACAGATAGGGCTAGATTCTTTTCCTCATAATCACTTGCTTCAGTGATTATATCAAGATGACCTATAGCATCATCTATACCATCAATTGATGATACATTTTCTATATCACTAGCATTAAAGCCCTGGTCTGAATAAATCTTATAATCTGGAAAGCTACAAGAATCAAAGTTTTCATTTGTTATTATCTTGATACTATACCATTCTCCTGAAAATCCTATAAAGACTCCAAGGGCAATAGCACACATGATAACCATTGATATCATTTGTGCCTTGTAGCTTCCAAGAGTTCTTAAAAACTTCTTAAACATACTACCACTCCACTTCGTCTACAGTTAAAGGATTTTGTTGTTCTTCAATTGAATGAATCTTTCCACTCTTTACACGAATAACTACATCTGCCATTTTAGCAATGTTTTGGTTATGTGTAACAATAATAATTGTTTTATTATGCTTACGAGCAAGGTCTAGGAATAGCTTTAATACTACCTGTCCTGTTTTACTATCTAGAGCTCCTGTAGGCTCGTCAGCTAATAGTATTTCTGGATTCTTGCAGATTGCACGTGCAATAGAAACTCTTTGCTGCTCTCCTCCAGATAGCTTAGATGGGAACTTCTTTGCATGATCCTTTAATCCAACTGCCTCAAGCATATCCATTGGATCTAAGGCCTTCTTAGAGATTTCCTTAACTAAGGCTACATTCTCATATACGGTTAGAGTAGGAATCAAATTATAAAATTGGAATACAAATCCTACCTTTGCGGCACGATAATCCGCTAAGCCATTATCATCATATCCAGAGATATCTACACCATCTACAATAATCTTACCGCTTGTAGGATTATCAAGTCCTCCAAGCATATTAAGTAATGTAGACTTACCTGCACCTGATGGTCCAAGAATTACTACAAACTTAGATGGCTTTAGCTCAAATGATACCTCATCTAAAGCTTTAGTCTCATGATCTCCCACCTGATAGGTTTTTGTGACGCCCTCAAATTTTACTATAGCTTCATCATTTCCCTTTACTTCAATATCCTTATTTTCCATTTTTTCCATAAAATATCGTCTCCTTTTAAAAAAAGCAAAAGGGATATGCTATCCCTTAATTGCTGCGATGAATGAATCGAAGTCACCCTCGATGGCATCGAATCCTCCGTTAGCGATTAATCCATCTGCTACTAGGTTTAGGCCTGCATTCTTAGCATCTTCTTGCCAGTTTTGCATCCATTCTCCTCCACCCCATCCGTATGATCCGAAGAAGGCATATCTCTTTCCTTGTCCGTTAGCCTTAAGCTCATCATATAATGGTTGGAACTCTCCGTCCTCTAGCTCCTCAGCTCCCATTGCTGGACATCCTAGAACGATTGTATCATTCTCTAATACCTCAGCAGCAGTTACATCAGATACTGCCTTTGCGCTTACACCTAGTGCATTTGCAATATTGTTAGCCATGTCCTCAGTATTACCTGTACCTGACCAATAAACAACAATAGTACTCATATTAATTTCTTTTCCTCCTCTAATATAAAACTATCTTAAAAAGTTTTCTAATGGATAACCCTTATCCAATAATCTTACCACACAATCACGGCATTTATTATAGCGGTTAAATAGTGCCATTTTTTCATCAAGGTCTGAGTAAACCTTCCAGTAACCAACATAAAGACAATTCTTATTTCCATGAAGGAATTCTATAGTGTCATTTAAATCATAACCTAAGAATACTCCTATTTCATGAGGGAAGTCATTATTTTGGTTTAACCTATCCTTTAAGCATCCAATCATTGATTCTGCGTCTTTTACATCATATCCAAGTGATTCTAAGAAATCCTTGTTCTTCTTTAATAGTAATGTTTTCTCCATTACATTCTTCTTATAGACTAGAACAAGTACCTTATTTTGTCTATGCTGTAAAATCTTAAAGCAGATCTTTGGTCCATAAAGGCTATTAAGTTCTTTTATCTCTTCTTCAATATCCGAAATTTCATTTGTATCAAAGCTTATTAAATTTGAAGCCTTGATTCCACATATTGCAGGAGATGAATGTAGCGCTAGCATTCTCGCTAAAATATCACTCATGATTGCCTCCTAGTTTGTCTTAACTAACTAATCGGGTTAAATTATAGTTAGATAAAACTAACTACATATATATTAAACGATATTTTCTATAAAGTCAATTAAAAAATATAGTGAAAGCGATATTTATTAAATAATTTATTATTTAAGCTTAATAGAAAAGAAAACTCGGTTCAAATGAACCGAGTCCTTTATTAATTTTCTTTATTATGACAGCAACAAGTATGCTCGCTATGAATTTCCTTTTTGGCTTTATCCATAGCCTTCTTCATCTTGTTAGCACACCCTGCACAGTCACCGACTGGCATATGGTGCTTTACCTTATAGATATAAGATCCTATAAGATATCCAAAGAATAATGCTACTGCTAAAATTACAGCAATTATAAGTAATGTATTTCCTACTGAAAGTATCATATATAGGACCTCCTATCTTAAATTTATTGTTGTTGTGCTGCTGCCTTCTGGTCTCTATACTTATTGATGAAATAGATTGCAACTCCTGCAAGTACAGCTACCACAATAATAATTGCGATTGGCCATACATACTCCATAGTTAAGAATACAACTGTTCCTGCAATGTAAGATACAATTAACCAGAATGCGATTGTAGCCCATAGCTTTCCTGCTGGAAGCTCAGCCTTAGCTGTAGCAACTGCAGCGAAGCAAGGTACTGTAGTCATGTTAAATACGATGAATGCGATTAATCCAGCCTTAGTAATAGATGTTGCGGCGATCATTGCTTGAACCTCAACGATTCCTTCCTCTGATGCCTCTTCTCCTAAAGCTACTGCTGATGCATCGATTGCTCCTGCAGAAATTAATCCTGCTGCTAGAGCGAAGAATGTTGCAATAACGTTCTCCTTTGCAATTAATCCTGTAATTGCAGCTACTGCAAATACCCATCCATACTCACCGATTTGTGATCCAAATCCAAGTGGAGTGAATAGAGGTTGAATTAATTGTCCGATAGATGCAAGGATTGATGTGTTAACATCATCAACCATCTTCCAATTCCATCCAAATGTTTGTAGGAACCAGATAACGATTGTTGAAGCAAGGATAATAGTGAATGCCTTCTTAACGAAGTGCTTTAGCTTATCCCATACGTGAATCATAAGTGGCTTGAATCCTGGCATATGGTAAGTAGGAAGCTCCATAATGAATGGTGCTGACTCACCACGAAGTGTAGTATAACGCATAACGATAACTGAAATAATTGCAGTTGCCATTCCTAGTAAGTACATTGAGAATGTAATTACATCAGCGTTACCCCAACCAAATGACTCAACGATTGCTCCTGCAACTGCAGTAAGAATTGGAAGCTTAGCTCCACATGAGAAGAATGGAATTACACGAATTGTTGCAATTCTTTCTCTCTCGTCTGCAAGTGTACGAGTGTTAACCATTGCTGGAATTGAGCATCCGAATCCCATAATCATAGGCATGAATGCACGTCCAGTAAGTCCGAATCTACGGAAAATACGGTCTAGGATGAATGCTACACGGGCCATGTATCCTGAATCCTCAAGAATTGAGAAGAATAGGAATAGTAAGCAGATTTGTGGTACGAATGATAGTACGGCAAATACTCCGGCAACAACTCCATCGTTAATAAATCCTTGGAACCAATCTGGTGCAGACTCGATAAGTCCTGCGATTCCATCAGATATTGTACAAGAAATCCAATCCATTAAATTGAATAGGATAACTCCTGGTGAGAATACTGCTCCATCATAGAATAGAGCTACTCCATCATTTGGAGCCTCTGGTAATCCAAAGATTGCTCCTAGATAGAATAAATCCTCTCCGAATGTTAAGTGGAAGATTAAGAATAGAATTAATAAGAAGATAGGGATTGATAACCATCTATTAGTTAAGATCTTATCAGCCTTATCAGACTTAGTCTCTACCTTAGCTCTTTCAGGCTTCTCAACGTTATTTGAGAAGTGAGCTGCGATATACTTATATCTTTCATCAGCTACTACTGCTTCTAGGTCATCTCCAAATGTAGGGTTAGTATAAGTCTTCTTGAACTCATCAACAACCTTTACTAGCTCCTTATGCATTTCAACTTCAATCTCATCATTCTCAATAAGCTTAATAGCATGGAATAATGGGCTCTCAATTTCAAGACCTGTAAATGCAGCCTTTAAATCTGTAATAATATGTCCTAAAGTACCGTTTGCTAGAACTGTTGTTCCCTTACGCTCCTTTAATGACTCATTGTAAACCTTGTCCATTAATACATCAAGGTTTGTTCCCTTAAGTGCAGAGATAAGTACTACTGGTACTCCAATCTCAGCCTCAAGCTTGTCTAGATCAACCTTTAATCCATTCTTCTCAATAACATCTGCCATGTTTAAGGCAATAACTACTGGAACATCGATTTCTAGTAATTGAGTAGTTAAATATAGGTTTCTTTCTAGGTTTGTTGCATCAACGATGTTGATTACACAATCAGGCTTATTATCAATAATCTCATTTCTTGAGATTACCTCCTCTGGAGTATATGGTGATAATGAGTAAATTCCTGGTAAGTCTAGGATAGCTAGTGGCTCCTTAGCCTTCTTATAAGTACCTTCCTTCTTATCAACTGTAACTCCTGGCCAGTTACCAACATGTGCTGTTGATCCTGTTAAAGCGTTGAATAAAGTGGTTTTACCACAGTTAGGATTTCCTGCTAATGCGATATGCTTCATACTACTTAGCTTCCTCCTCTACTGTAATATTTTCGTCAAGAGACTTGTCCTCAGAAGTAATTTCTACCTCTACTAATGCTGACTCGTTCTTACGAAGTGTTAATTCATAGTTACGAATAGTAACCTGAACTGGATCTCCTAGTGGAGCCTTCTTAACAACTGCAATCTCTGCACCTGGTGTAACACCCATGTCAAAAAGTCTTCTTCTAAGACGTCCCTCTCCATTAACCTTAGTAACTACACAAGTTTGTCCTGGCTTAAGTTGACTAAGTACTGGAGTAATCTTTTGGTTTTGATTTTCCATGTTTCTTCCTTTCCTAGGCAGTCACAATAATCTTTGTCGCAAGAACATGGTCGATGGCAAGTCTTCCATCCTTAATTTTAAGGATTAGGCTTCCACCCTGGGATGCTAATACTTGAAGCTCAGAGTCCACTGTGATTCCAAGGCTTTCAAGATGCTTTTTACTTTTTTCATCGGCTAAAATCTTAATAACCTTTAATATTTGATTTAGTGGTGCTATTACTAATGGCATAAATATTACCTCCTACCATAGAGCAAACAACAAAAATTAGTCTGCGCTAACTTCAATACCATTATAGTTAATTTACTGAAAATGTCAATAACTTAATTAGTGAAAACTAACTATAGGTATAATTTTTTTAAAACATTTGAAAAAATCTATCATTATTAAAACATTATAAGGAGTAGGTACCCTCCCACTCCTTATATTTTTAAATGTTAATATCTAATACTACAGGGCAGTGATCAGACCCATAAATATCATTTCTAATATCTACCTTCTCAATTAAATCCTTGATTCTATCTGATACTACAAAGTAATCAATTCTCCATCCTGCGTTATTAGCACGAGCATTAAATCTATAGCTCCACCATGAATACTTAACCTCTTCTGGATACATATATCTAAATGTATCAATAAATCCAGAGCTTAATAAATCTGTCATCTTAGCTCTTTCCTCATTAGAGAATCCAGGGTTTCCTACATTTGATTTAGCATTCTTAATATCAATCTCATTATGAGCTACATTTAAATCTCCACAATAGATTATAGGCTTAATCTTATCAAGGGAGATAAGATATTGTCTCATATCATCCTCAAAAATCATTCTATAATCAAGTCTTTTTAATCCCTCCTGTGCATTAGGCACATAGGCATTTACTAAAAAGAACTTCTCAAACTCTAGAGTAATTACTCTTCCCTCATCATTATACTTTCCATTAATTCCATATGTAACATTTAAAGGCTTAATTTTAGTGTATGTACAGGTACCACTATATCCCTTCTTCTCTGCACTAGATAAATATCTTTCATATCCATCTATATCAAACTCGAATTGATCCTCCTGAAGCTTAGTCTCCTGAATTGAAAAGATATCAGCTCCTATATTATTAAAGCTTTCTAAAAAGTCCTTCTTCCAGCAAGCTCTAAGTCCATTTACATTAAAAGTTGTTAATCTCATTTATTTCACTCCTTAAAAAGCAATTGATTGATTATATAGTGTATATGTAACCACATCACTACTATATTCTACACTAAATCCTTCAAATATAATAGTTTGAAGCTCACTCTTTGATACATTTTCTGCACCAGTAAGAGTAAGTGATGTGCTTCCATTAGTAGCACTTAGATTAGAATAATAGGCATTAGATACTATAGGGTTAGCTGCTGTATAATAGATGGCATTTATAGAATCATTAACTGATGTAGCAGTAATTATAGCCTCTACCACTAATGCATTTTCTATTGAAACCTTAGATGCAGCACTACCATTAGAAATAATTGAGCCTGCATAAGCTGAGCTTAAGTTTCCTCCAACAACTACGTTTGTAACTGTAAGTGTTGATGAGCTTAATGCAGTCGCTATTATAAATCCTGCATTACTTCCACTACCTGTAATATCTATATTCAATAGGATACTATCTATTTCTACATCCACGCTTGAAGAAATTGTTCCAACAATTCCTCCAAGTGTTGAATTACCACTTATTGTTATATTTGAAGCTACTATATTTGAAATGCTTAGGTCAGCTTGAGCATTTCCAACAATTAAACCAAACTCTGAAGTAGCACTAATATTAGCATTCTTAATTACAACACCAGATATAATTGATAAATTAGTCTTTGCAGTACCTGCAATAATAGAAGCCTTTGCGGCTGTTGTAGTATATGTAATAGTATCAATAATTAAATCATAGATACCTCCACCATTTAACACTCCAAACATACCAGCCGAATCAATTGAGGCCTCTATTGTAATATTTGATATAGTATAACCATTACCATAGAAATTATGTGATAGGGTTACCGCAAATTGATTGAATGAATCCATAAGTGATGATGAATCCCTTGTAAGAGTATTATTTGTCATATCAATATTTGATGATAGGTAGGCATTACATGTGCTTGACTTAGATAGGTATTCCTCAAGATCATCTGCCGTAGCTATTTCTAATATTTCCCATTTTGAATAAATGGTAATATTTGATGTAACAGCTGAGGAGAAATCATAAAGCGTAGTACAGTCCTCATCACTATACCATCCAACAAATGAATAATAGTTTCCATAGTTATTAGTAGCGTTTGTTATAATCGTAGGCTCGCTTACAGCTCTTCCACTCTTAACCACAACACTTGTGCTATTAAGCACTGCTGCAGTTTCTGCATTACCCTTTGCTTCAAATACTACAGTACAAGGAATATAAAGATCTGCAAATACTAATCCCTCATATATTTCTTCAAGGCTTGATATTTCAGTTGAATCATCAAAATCAGTTACTAAAAGCTCTGTTTCATTATCATCTGCGTCATAGCATGAATAGCTTTCAATCGCATAATCTCCAAGCTCTAGCTCTAAATTATCTAAATAATCAATTAAATCCAAAACATCACATGCTATATACGTATATTCAATAGTTGATGTGTCATTATCTGTATCAATGCTTATTAAATATCCAATCTTTATAGTTGCGGTAAGTGATGTTAAATCATAGTATGTATAGTTTGAGCTAAAATAAGCCACAACTGTGTATAATCCAATACCAGAGGCTACACTATAAGACTCTCCATCCATAGTGTATGTATATGATACACTAACACCTGATGGAAGCTCTTTTGTTATTGTAGCTACTCTTTCTACTACCTCACTACTATCATATACATATTCTGCATCAGCTAAAGCTACACCAAGTGATACTTTATTAATTGTAAGATTTGCACTTATACTTAGAATTTCATTGTAATTAGTACTTGTAAATGAAGCTATTACAGTATAGCTTCCAGGAAGGATTGCCTCTTCATAGATACTATTACCTATTCTATATGTATAGGTTACAGTAATATCTTCTGGAAGAGATTCTATAATTTCTATACCCTTAGCCTCTCCATCATATGTGTATGAGGCATCCTCTAATGTAATACCTTCACTATAATCGGCCTTCTCTATTATAATAGTGGCACAAATAGTTATTGTTTCATAATTAGAATATCTATCAGTTAATGTGGCAGCTACCACATAGCTTCCAGCATTAACAGCTCCATTACCACTATATGTAACACTAACACCATCTGGAAGCTCTCCTGTAATATAAATAGATTTACTACTTCCATCATAGGTAAAGCTTTTTGAATTAAAGCTTATACCTTCAATTGAAGACTCTATTATTGTAAGGGTTGCCTCAAGAGAAGCTATATCATTATAGTTGGAGCTCTTATTTGTAAATGAAGCTACTACTGTATAGCTACCTACATTTACTGGAAGGGATTCCATTATATTGCCATCACTATCCTTATAGGTATAGCTAACCTCAAACGAATCTGAAATATCCTCATTTATAGCTAAAGCTTTACTACTTCCATCATAAAGATAGGTCATATCATCCATACTAGCATCAAGTGAAGCCTTTTCTATTATAAGAGTTGCAGAAACATCCTCTGGTATAGAATAGTTTGTATTATTTGTAGTAAATGAGGCTACTACCTTATACACACCTGCATCTACACATTCTAAAACCTCTTCATCATCCTTAAAATATGTATAGCTTACAAAAACATATTCTGGAATCTCCTCATTTACAGATATTTTGTGTGATAAACCATCATATGTGCATGTAGTATCCCTCATAGTATAAGTACCCTCTTTGATAGCCTCAATTGAAAGAATAGCTGTCATATCACTAGGCGCATTATAGTTTTTATTAGATGTAGTAAATGAGGCTTTAATAGTATAATCTCCAGCATTAACACATTCACTTACCTCATATCCACTCTCGTTATAATACTTATAGCTTACACTTATAAAATCTGGTAGATTTGAAGCCTCTATTGTATGAGGATTTGAATCATATGTAACACTAGTACTATTAAAGCTTATGCCAGTGACATCTGCCTTATAAATTGTAAGGATAGCACTAATATCTAAATCCTTATACCTCTTCCCTCCATCAAATGAGGCAGTAACCTCATATCTTCCAGCGTCAGTATATGTATTATTATCATATGTGACACTAACTCCATCTGGAAGATTTGATGCTAGAAGTGAATGCTCCTCTCCATCATATGTATATGATGCAGCATCAAATGATACAATACCTTCAAGAGATTTCTTCCCACCACATGAGCATGCCAATACTAGTAAAAATATTAAATTAAAAGCAATAAATATTTTTCTAATTCTCTTCATATATTTTCACCACAAAAACATATTATAATTTTAACACAAAACAAAATCTTTTTTAATAAAAAAAGTGATGATTAGTCATCATCACTAATAAGATCATTTTCATATCTATCATTTTTAAGCATTTCCTGATCTGCCTTAGGTATTATTTTTAGATTATGCGGAGTAGAATGACACTTCACTACATCTTTTGGTCTATTGATATAGGCCATAATAAATCCTGGTGTAAAATAATAAGCATTATTCTCATCAACAATTACAGATATTTGATTTGTATCTACAAGCTTTAATAGCTCCTCCTTAGAAATATGTAGTTCCTGGAGAGCCTCATATATATTTAATAGCTTCATATTATCCCATCCAATTTCCTTTAATTATAAATTAAAAACAAAATCTTTTCAATATCGTGTAAAATATTCTTTACTTTTATGTGGAAAACTGCATTTCGTTAGACACAATATATCAATTTGTATTTTATATTTTTTAAATATAATGTGGATAAAATTTAAGATTTTGTTTATTTGAATTTTTATCTTGCACTTTAATTTAATATTTGATATAATAATTAAGCATTGTGTGTCGGAGGTGAAAAAATGGCAAACATTAAGCAACAAATCAAAAGAGTTAAGACAAATGAAAAGGCTAGACAATTCAATCAATCATTCAAGTCTGGTGTTAAGACTGCTATCAAGGCCGTTTTAGTAGCCGTTGAAAAGAATGACAAGGCAGCAGCTACTTCTGCTTTAGCAGTAGCATACAAGAAGTTAGACAAGGCACAAGCTAAGGGAATCGCTCATAAGAATTTCGTAGCTCGTAAGAAGTCTGAGCTAGCTAACGCTGTTAATTCTTTAAACTAATTTAGATGATTAATTTGATTTAAATAAAAAATAGCACCCAACAGGGTGCTTTTTTTTGCTTTTAATTAAACATTTAATAAATAAAGCCATAAGGCGTTATCCTTATCAGTCATACCTCTTTTAATATTATAATCAATATCTACTACTTCTTCATACTTGGCCTTGATATCAGGAAGCTTAATACGTGACGCATCCTGCATCATATAATATGCTCTTCCAGCTTTAACATGGAAGGCCTCTGCTATCATATCCTTATTATATCCAGATGAGGCCATAGTCTTTACTATATATAGCTCCTGGAACTTATTTATAATAGATGATAGAATTTGAGAATCCATAATACCACTCTTCTTAAAATCACTATATAGATTTAATGCCTCCTTACGGGCATGAGAGATTATAGCTGATGTAAGTAGATACACCTTATCCTCTAAATCCCTTGAAACCATTAAATCTACATCAGCTGCTGTAATAGTCTTCTCCATATCCTTATAAAGCTTTAGCTTTGATATTTCACTAAGTATTCTTGTAGGATCTCCTAAAACTCTTGTCTTAAGCTCCTCTATAGCTCTTGTCTCAACCTTAAAGTCCTTAAGCTCTTCCTTTATAATCTGATCCATATCCTCTGGCCTTGCCTCAGCTAGGGTATATAGGCTTCCCTTAGCGGTTAAGGCTTCAAAAAGCTTCTTTGATAAGTCCTTCGCATCCTTTTTAATCTTTTGATACTCTAAAGGACTTATTATTGTAATAAGGATTGTTGTATCAATTGGATTTTCTAGAAATGAAATGAGCTCCTCAACAAGACGTGAATCTATAGAAGCTGTTGAATGAAGTATTTTAGGATTTGTAAGCCTTATAACTCTATAGTCTGATAAAAAGGGTAAGGTTTTAAGCTCACCTAAAAGAGTGATAATGGAATCCTCATCCATATCTATATCAACTAAATCATATTCACCCTTTAGAGATGAAAGAATTTCATCAAGCTTTTTATCAAGCATGATTCCTCTTTCACAAACTATGGTATAGATGTTTGTCATAAAGCTCACCTCCAGCTACTATTATTTTATCATTTATAGCCCTTAATATCAATTTTAGAGGAGCTTATTTTTACACTAATATTTCCCATTTTATCAGTTCTATAAATATTAGATGCCCTAAGGTTATATAAGGTCTCCTCTGATGGGAATCCAAACTTATTATTAAGCCCACAGCTTATAATAGAATATGTTGGGCTAACACAGGATATAAACTCCTCTGTTGAGGATGTGTTAGACCCATGGTGCCCTACCTTTAGGATATCTGCATCAAGGGCTTTACCATATTTTGATACAAGGCATTCCTCCTCTTCTTTTTCCATATCTCCTGTAAATAGTATTTTAGTACCAAGTATATTAATCATAAATACAACTGATATATTATTTTTTGAACTATTATCCTCTGTAGGACCAAGCACATTTATAGTAAGACCCTCTATTTTAATACTATCACCTGACTTCACCTTAGTTGAGGTATAGTTTATTTCATCATAATATGATGATATAACCCTTTTAACCTTAAACTCCTCTAGGGTTTCATCTATACCTCCTATATGATCATTATCAGAATGAGTTATTATAAGATAATCAATACTTTTAATACCTCTACTTTTTAGGTAGGAGGTATTATATCCAAAGGTATCTATCATAATAGCTCCCTTATTATGAGGTAGGGTTATAAGGGCTGTATCTCCCTGTCCTACATCAATAAACTCTATATGGTAGGTGAAATCACTAAATCTTAAGAGGGATAAAAATATAATATAGGATACAAAGCCTATATAATATCTCTTTCTTTTATTACCTGCCTCAATAAAGATTAATACTCCTACAAAAAGGATATAGTAGATAATTATAAAATAGATATTTATGTACTTAAATGCTATAGTTAAAAAATCTATATCATCTATTAAATCTAAAAGTCTCTCAAATAAGGCTATAAGCTTTAGCTTAGATAGGCTTGTAATAAGCATTGAGAGGGCTAGATATGGTATTAATATAGTAATTATAAGACTAAATATTGGTACTAATAATATTTGTAAAAGATTTATACTATAATTCATATTAATTACTATAGGAAGGCCTGATAGAAAGGCTATAAGGCCTATTTTATAGGCTTTTCCCTTACCATGCACAAGATTGGAGGATATAAGTAGGAAAAAGGCTATAAGATAGGTTAGCTTAAATGAGGTTTGGTAAACGTAGCCAGGATTTATAACAAGAGATATTATAAGAGAGAGGCTAAAGATATCAAGGGATGTGAAGAGCTTATTATATCTTTTATTTAATATCGTAAGTATTATCATTAGCGAGGCTCTAAGAATTGATATTTGAAGCCCTGTAAGCATTATATAAAATATGAGGAATGATATTATTATATTATTCCTTATTTTTTCATTCTCTATTATTTTTGATAATAAAAATGAAAGAATTGTAAAGATTAGGGTTATATGAAAGCCTGATATCGCAAATAGATGGGATAATCCAAGCTTTGATATTTTATCCTTAGTGCTATCATCTATGGTATTTTTTCCAAGTAGGAGAGCCTCTATATAGCTTAGGTTTTTATCATCTAGCTTATCATCTAAATAATTTATTATATTATCTCTTATAGTAAGAGGGATGGTGATATGGCTCTTCTTTTTTACTGTAGGGGATTTATAAATAAAATATATTCCTTTTGATTTTAGATAATCATAATAGGAAAATCCTCCAAGATAGGATTCACTTTGTGGTATAGACTTATCACCAGATACTATTACTATATCACCTATCCTATATGAATCATCTGTATAAAATAGTATTTGATATAGCCCGTTTGAGGCTACATATTTATTAGTATCAATATCACATTCTAATACTATACCCTCAAACGTCTTTACCTTTGGGGTATAGGTATTGTAGATAATATATATAAACGAGGTAATTATAGAGATTAATATTATGGCCCTTTTAAATATTCCTTTTCTAAAAATATATATTAGATATGGGATTAACACTAATAATAAAATGGGATATTTAAAGGAATAGGGTATAAGTAATATAGGAGGTAGTAGGAAGTGGAGGTTATTATACCATGATGTGATTTTCAAGGCTTTCATATAAATCACTTCCTACTATTCCATTTGTTAAGAGTTCACTTATTTTAGTATATGGTCTTCCATCGACTATTTTTTGAGCTCTAACGCTTCCGATATTATTAAGCTTTTGGAGGTCGCTTAAGCTTGCGGTATTGATGTTTATTTTATCGATATAGCCTATAGTATAAAGCTTATGGTTTTCGATTTCTTCATCGGGATTAAATGAGTCAAGGTCTGCATATGAAGTAAGGTAGTCATAAATGAAATCACCAAGCTTTGTACCCTTTAAGAGGGATATATCTCCTTCCTGTTTAACCTCTCCTGCAAGATAGATAGTATATATTTTATAATCATTATCATAATTGATTTTTGTACTATCACTCTCGTTTATATAAATTGATACCCCAATTATATAAATTATTATAAAAGCCACTGCTAAAAGTATATATGATATATATTTTCGCATAAAAAATCACCTCACTATTATATATAGCAAGGTGATAGTACTTTTTACTAATCTCTTTTTGCAAGTTCTTCTTCAATGTCATCCCAAGAGATGTCCATTTGTTCCATCATTACAGACATATGATACATTACATCTGCAATCTCGAAGATTGTATCCTGCTTAGAATTATCCTTAGCAGCGATTATAACCTCAGTGGCTTCCTCTCCAACCTTCTTTAAAATCTTATTCATTCCCTTATCAATAAGGTAGTTTGTATAAGATCCTTCCTTTGGATTTAGGTCACGATCCTTAATTGTTGCGAGTAAGTTATTTAGGAAGTGAGAGTCTGTCTTAACCTTACCACGGTTTAGAGTTACCTCAACATCCTCTGTTAAATCACGATAGAAGCATGTGGCATGTCCTGTATGGCATGAGATTCCTCCCTTTTGCTCAACCTGCATAAGTAGGCAATCTCCATCACAGTCAATACTCATTCCCTTTAGGTATTGGAAGTATCCTGATTCCTCACCCTTATGCCATAGCTTTTGTCTTGATCTTGAGAAATACCAGCAATCTCCTGTCTCAAGAGTCTTCTTTAAAGCCTCAGCATTCATGTAGGCTACCATTCTTACCTTCTTGGCATGATAATCCTGAACAACTACTGTTACAAGTCCATTACTATCATATTTTACTTCATTCATTAATTCTTCTTTAGTCATAATTTATCTCCTTATAATCTAACCTCAACGTCATTATCCTTAAGGTATTCCTTTAGCTCCTTTATAGGAAGGATATTAAAGTGGAATAGTGATGCGGCTAAGGCTGCATCTGCCTTTCCCTCATTAAATACATCCTTAAAATCCTCCTTCTTACCAGCACCACCAGATGCGATAACAGGAATAGATACTGCACTTGATACAAGGGATGTAAGCTTTAGCTCAAATCCACTCTTTGTTCCATCCTTATCCATAGATGTTAAAAGAATTTCTCCAGCTCCTCTTTCCTCACATTCCTTTGCCCATAATATAGCATCCTTACCAGTAGGAGTTCTTCCTCCATTAATATATACCTCATAGAACTCTCCGTTCCATTTAGCATCTATTGCGACTACTATACATTGGTTTCCATATTTCTTAGATCCCTCATTTATAATCTGTGGATTATGAACTGCGGCACTATTAATAGAAACCTTATCAGCTCCAGCATTAAGAATTCTTGATATATCATCAATAGTTCTTATTCCACCACCTACTGTAAGTGGAATAAAGACTACTCTTGCAGTCTTTTCAACTACATCAAGAATAATATCTCTTTTATCTGAAGAGGCTGTAATATCAAGGAATACTACCTCATCAGCACCAAGGTCTGAGTATCCCTTAGCAATTTCAACAGGATCTCCTGCATCAATTAGATTTATGAAGTTTACACCCTTTACTACTCTACCTTCCTTAACATCAAGGCAGGGTATAATTCTTTTTGCAAGCATTACTTAAACTCCTCTATAGCTTTCTTTAAATCTATTGTACCCTCATATAGGGCCTTACCAATAATAATTCCTTCACATCCAATAGAGTCTGCATCTCTTAAATCATCGATTGTCTTAACTCCACCTGATGCGATGATATTAATATTTGTATTATCTACAAGCTTCTTTGTTTGTTCTACATTAATACCAGATAATGTACCATCCTTAGAGATGTCTGTAAATATAATATATTTTACTCCACTTTCCTCTAATGACTTTGCAAAATCTAAGGCATCAACATCACTTGATTCAATCCATCCATTAGTAGCTACCTTGAAGTTTTTAGTATCAACTCCAACAACTACTCTTTCACTTCCGTGCTTCTTAATAGCCTTTCGTACAAGCTCTGGATTCTTTAATGCGGCTGATCCAAGGATAACTCTTTTAACTCCAATTGATAATATTTCATCAATCTTATCAAGAGTTCTAATTCCTCCACCTAGCTCTACATCAATTCCTACCTTATCGATTATATCCTTAACAACGTCAAGATTAACACTTCTTCCCTCCTTGGCACCATCAAGGTCTACAAGGTGTAGGAATGTGGCTCCAATGCTTTTCCATTTCATAGCCATTTCTACTGGGTCACCATAATCAGTAACCTGACTATAAAGACCCTTATATAATCTTACACATCTTTTATTTAATAAATCAATTGCAGGATAAAGCTTCATTATAATTCACCAAAATTCTTAAGTATTTGTAGTCCCACACTACCAGATTTTTCTGGGTGGAACTGAGTTGCATAAATATTATCCTTATGCACCATACATCCATATCTTACTCCATATGTAGCATATGCAGTAATATTTACAGCATCAGCTGCATCTAGATAATATGAATGTACAAAATATACATATGAGTCCTCCTTAATACCCTTTAGTAGTGGATTATTATCCTCTACTATTTCGATATTATTCCATCCGATTTGAGGAACCTTTAATGAGGTATTTGTAAACTTTACAATATTACCCTTTAAAAGACCTAGTCCCTTATGTACTCCAAACTCATATGAATAATCAAATAGCATTTGCATACCAACGCATATTCCAAGTAGTGGCTTACCGCTTTCTACTACCTTGTGAATAACCGGCTCAAAGCCACGTGCTCTAAATGTATCAATAGCATCTCCAAAGGCACCAACACCTGGAAGTACTACCTTATCTGCAGCAAGTATTTCATCAGCGTTTGATGTAATCTTTGCATCAAAGCCTAATGTAAGAAACGCATTTAATACTGAATGCAGATTTCCAATTCCGTAATCAATAATTGCAATCATATTATAAAGACCCCTTAGTTGAAGGTACTCCCTTAATACGAGGATTAATTGTTACTGCTTCTCTTAAAATCTTAGCTAAGCACTTAAACATAGCCTCAATAATGTGGTGAGCATTCTCTCCACGACGAACTACAAAGTGTAGGTTAAGCTCTGCGTTTAAAGCAAATGATCTAAAGAATTCCTCAACTGTCTCAGTTTCGAAATCTCCACACTTTGGAGCCTGGAAGCGATAATCCATCTCAAAATATCCTCTTCCACAAAGGTCAGTCGCACCAAGTACTAAAGCCTCATCCATACACATAACGAATGATGCGTATCTTTCGATACCCTCCTTATTACCTAATGCCTCCTTAAATGCCTTACCAAGTGCAATACCACAATCCTCTACTGAGTGATGTGTATCTACATTTAGGTCTCCATCACAAACAAGGTCTAGATCAAATAATCCATGCTTTGCTAAAGCTGTTAGCATATGATCAAAGAATCCTATACCTGTATTAATATTACTTTTACCTTCTCCATCAAGATCAATTGTAACCTTAATCTTTGTTTCCTTAGTATTTCTTTCTAAGCTTGCCTTACGCATTTTGACGCACCACCTTTAAAAATTCTTCTACCTCATCAGGAGTTCCAATACAAACTCTATTGTATTTTTCTCCATTAAAAGTCATTGTTCTTACATAAATATTTTCTCTTGCTAAAGCCTCATTAATCTTATCAGATAGCTTCATCCATAAGAAGTTAGCCTTAGTAGGATATACCTCAATACCAAGCTTTGTTAAAGCCTCATAGATAGCTCTTCTTTGGTCCTTGAAGTATTGAATTCTTTCCTTATATAAAACCTTATGCTCAATAATAGTCTTAGCCATTAGCTGAGTTAATACATTTACGTTATAAGGAGAACGTACTGTATCAATTAAATCAATATTATCCTTAATACTTAGTGCATATCCAAGTCTTATTGCAGCTCCTGCATAAAGCTTTGAGAATGTTCTTAAAACCACTAAATTACTATACTCATTAATAAGCTTAATAAGGCCTTGCTCACCTGAAAACTCAATATATGCCTCATCAAGAATTACAAGGGCATCAGTAGATTCAATAATCTTTCTTACATCGTCCTCTGAAAGCATAATTCCTGTTGGATTATTAGGAGAGCATAGGACAACCATTCTAGGATTGCTATTTCTTATAGCATTTAGCATGTTATCAAGATTAAATGTAAAATCAGGATTTGCATCTGCCATAACTGGAGTAGCACCATAAATCTTTGCATACTCTGAATACATACTAAATGATGGATTCATAACAACAACCTTATCACCCTTAGAAACTACAGCGTTGAATAAGCATTGAAGTATTTCATCTGAACCTACACCACAAGCAACATTTTCTCTTTTTAAATCATATGCCTTAGCAATGGCATCCTTTAAAAGTGTAGAATCCATATCTGGATATCTATTAAAATTAATCTTCTTAACCTCTTCTACATATAGGTCAATAATTTGCTGTGGAGCATTATAAGGAGATTCATTAGCATTAAGAATAATTCCTTCTGTAAGATATGGTGTATGGTATGGTACCATTCCCTCTAGATCTTTTCTTAAATATTTCATAATAAAAACTCCTTTCCAATAATATAAAATTATACCATAATAGTGGCATTTTAACAATATAATATATTGTAATATATTATGCAGTTTTCATAATGTTTTTCAAAATATAATTCAAAAAAGAAAAAACATTACCCGATGGGGTAATGTTCCTCTTTTCTAAACTAGAATAGTCTTAGGATACTTCCGTTTAAAATCATAAGGATTAAGTCAATTAACCAAATGATATTCCATCCGAAAATTAAACGAACGATTCCACAAATAATGTGTCCCTCAGTAATTCTTGTTACTGCTCCACAAATCCATGATGTGAATGGGATGATTGCAAGAATAATACTTACAAGTCTTCCTAATCCAAAATATCCTTCTTTTCCCTTTGCCATATAAATTCCTCCTTAGCAATTGATATTGTAATTATAACACTACTTTTTACAATTTGAAAGCGTTTACTATAACTTTTTTTAGATTTTCTTCACCATAAACAAAAATTCGGTAACATAGGTATCTCTATTGCATAAATTGCGTGATGCCTTAAAGGTATTATACTTATGATCAAATGTTTTAACCTCACCAAGCTCACTAAGCATATCTACCATTTCCTCATATGATATAAATCCCTCTGAGTTAAATGATATTAATAGGTATTTAGCCTTTATGCTTTTGCATAAATCCTTTAATGAGCTTAAGGCTGTTGTTGGATAATTATAATCACTTCTATTCCACATCTTAGGTATACCAGATACCCTAGATGTAGCCTCTGGCCTTTTATAATTATTTATAAGATTTAGCATAAAATAATTTGAAGCATAGGGATGCTCATTATATGGTGGATCTATATAGGCTACATCTACCATATCTATATTTTTACATACTATATTAGAATCCCCTTGATACACATGAACCTTGCACTCAAAGTTTGATAATATTGGCTTTTCAATATTAATATCCGCAAGAATTCTTGATAGGGCATTTCTTCCATTTCCACCAAACTGCCCACGCTTAGTTTGGCTATTCTTATAAAACCCTTTAAATACTCCTGAGGTATTATTCTTAACTGATGCCTCATATATTAGATTTCCTAAGAATAGGGTTTTATAAGGCTCTGGAATTGTATCTAATAAGGTGCGGGCAGTATCTATATATCTAGCGTTTCTAGATGTATAAAATACTCTTTCACCATCCTTTATATCATCGTCACTTAATGGTGAATACATTTCTCTTATAAATCCATCATAAAGCTTAGAATCTATAAGATTATCTTGTAGATATTTATACCATCTATCAAGCTCATTTTGATTAATATCACTTTTATTTGTAAGATAGCATTTATTTATGGTATAGGCATAATCCTCTAGGTCATTTACATATAGGTTATTTGCATATTTCTTAAAGTATCTTGATACAATACCTGAACCAGAGAAAACATCAAATATATCAAGCTTATCCTTTTTAATTTCATTTCTTATTTCTTCAATTGCATTTCCTATGAAATCTAAAAGAGATCTCTTATTTCCAAGATAGGTAATTATTTGCTCTGTAAGATAAGCCTTATTCTCTTCCATTTGATGTCACTCCTTTCACATACTATGGATTATACCATTTTTAAATAAAATAAAAAAGCATAGCTTTATGCTATGCTTCCTTATGTATTATTGATTAGCTATTAATAACACGAAGAATCTTCTTGTTAACTAAAATTAAAACGAAGTCAATAATATCTAATAAGAATCCAATACCAATGAATAATAATAAGATTCTTACTACACCTGCTACTACCTTACCCTCAAGAATTCTTGTGATGGGACTTAAGATCCATCCAAAGAATAATGCTAATATTGCGGAAATAACAAAGTGTATTCCAAAGTAATCATTTGAACTTGCTGCCATATGATTCACCCCTTCCACAAGATAATTATATCATATTATTCTAAATGTAGAAATATTTTTCTATAAATTAATCATTCTGAATATATTTCCGTTTATAAGAATTAAAATCGCGTCAATTATATTAAAAATAAGTCCAATTCCTAAGAAAACTAGAACAATTCTTAAAATACCTGCAAATATATTTCTATCAAGTATTCTTGTGATTGGTGAAAAGATAAATCCAAAGAATAGTGCTAAAATTGCAGATACCCATTTATTTAATCCAAAATAATCATTATGTACTCGAGACATTGTATCCTCTCCTTTTGCTCTTTTATTAATTATAGCCCATTTTATTTAAAAAAGAAAGGAGTGCAGTAATATATACCGCACTCCTAGATCAAGGGAGGTTGATTGAAAATATATGGACTGAATCTAAACAGATATTGTTGTTACTGTTGTAGATCCTTGTAATATTTTATATGTACCACTTGGAGCTATAAACGTAATCTTTGAATATGTAGCTCTCATAGTAAATGATGCAAGAGTTTCACTAGAATCTGTTAATGTATATGTTGTACCACTTGATAGTGAAACACTTACTGTCTTCTTTGTAACGTTTGATACACTAGGTGTTGTCTCAAGGTTACCAATTGCAACAAATATTCCTCCTGTAATAGTTGCACTTCCATCACAATCAAGAGCAGTTCCTGTTCCTGATGATCCAGCATTATGTGCTATTACTAATCCACCAGATTGATTGTATGCTCCATTTGAATCTACTACATCTGTATCTCCTGATGGACAATATAGAACCATTACTCCACCATAAATATTTATAGAGTAAGATGATGATGATGAAGATGATGATGTACTACCACCCATAAATCCACCTGTAGATCCTCCTGGTGTAAATGTATCACCTGTAGATGATGAATCAGATCCACCTCCGGCATTCATACAGTCATCTGTTGCATAGGCATCGATTGTTCCACTATATACATTTATAGTTCCAGCCTCGATACCCTCATATGAAGTATTTATCTTAATTGAGATGTCGCTATTATCTCCACCACTTTCTCCGATTTGAAGTGTAGTGTCCGCATGCATTCCATCATCTAATGTATCAATTGTATATTCTCCTCCAAGGATTGTAATATACTCATCTGAGTGGATAGAATCATCTGATGAATCAATAACATATGTTCCACCACTTAATACTATTTCACTACCAGACTTTAATCCCTTACATGAAGTATACATATCATATGAACCACTATCTGTCTTTACATAAGTTGAACCACTCTTCTTATATGATCCACCAGATACAGAATAGAATGTTCCCTCTGTAGTTACATTTAAGCTTCCATCAGTTACCTGTAGTAAGCTATCAGCATTAATACCATCACACTTAGTTTGGATTACAGTATTACCACCACTAATATTAACCTCAACATCACAGTTGATACCATCATCAAGAGAGTTAATATTTACACTACCTCCTGTAATAGATATTAATGTATCAGACTTTAGTCCCTTACATGAAGCTCTATCATAGAATGTTGTGTATGATTTATATGTTGAATAATTATCCTCATCAATTTCAATATATGTACCACTCTTTAATACATATAATCCATAATACTCAGAGGCTGTTGTAAATGATGATGTATCCTCCTCACTGAATACAAATGATGTTGATGAAGATGCAAGAGTTGCAGAACCTGATGTACCACCATTTGCAGTAATAGTTACCTCTCCTCCTGTAATTTCAACACTATCATCACCTTGGATACCATCATTCTTTGATGTTACTGTGACTGTACCAGCACTAATCGCAACACCTGCAGCGTTGATTCCATCAGATGCTGTTGATGTAAGAGTTA
>JAILRQ010000097.1 GCA_024698125.1 Acholeplasmatales bacterium | reverse complement strand
TGTACTAAAAATATAACCTGTCATTGTTGGTACATAAGCAGTTAAATCAATTGTAGTTCCTGACACTACAGTAAGTGCATCAAATTGTGTTGGATTATAATCATCTGTTGGATGTGGGTCATTTGAATTAAATGTTACAGTGTAGCTTGATGTATCAACATCCTTACTATCACTAGAACCACCACAAGATACTAAGGCTAGTCCAGCAAGACCTAGCGTTAATGCTCCTAATAATTTCTTCATAAATATACCTCTTATTTCTTAATATTATTAAAGTAACGCAAAATTGGCTCTAAATGCTCTCTAGATACATAGTTAGTACCATTTATGATTGCCTGCGCAACAATCTTTTCATCATCTGAGAAATCCTTCTCATTCTTAGCCTTTATAAGCATCTTATCATAAACACTTTGTGCTATAGATTTATAAATACCCTTTAATTTTTTTACATCCATTCCACCTGGAAGGTAATATAGAGGGCAGTTAAGCTTATATTTATACTTAATTTCATCCTGATCAATTTTATTTAGTGTCATACCAACAGTCGCTACGGCAAGGCATTTATATCTTTTAAGTGCCTTCTTAAGCTTCTTTGGTCTTCCAGCAAATATCCATGTTAAATATATTACTTCACTTTTCTTTTTTAGCTTCTTCTTAGCTTCCTTTAATGAGTATGCCTCTCCTCCAAGCTCAAGAGCTAAAAGATTTGCATATTCCATTGTGTGGCCTGCGTTAGATGTATAGACAATGTTATACATATTTATCGCCTCCTACTGCAAACGCTTACCTAAATATTTTAATATATTAAATATTAAAAGTAAATAAAAAAGGCAAGCATTTTTTAATTGCTTGCCATATTTTTTAGTTTAGCTTAGCTAAATGTGCTAAAACCTCTTCATATTGAGCCTTATATTGTGCTTGCTTTTGACGCTCAGCCTGAAGCTTAGCCTCAGGAGCCTTAGATACAAATCCTGGATTTGATAGCATCTTCTCACTTCTTGTAAGCTCACCCTCAAGACGTGCCTTCTCCTTTAGAAGGTTTTGCTTAACCTCTTCAATATCAACAAGATCAGTTGTTGGAATATAGATAGTTAATGCATCTAGAACTACTACTACATTATCAGCTGATGCAGGGGCATCGCAAGATATTGTAAGAGTAGTTGGGTTAGTAAACTTTTCAAGATAGTTTCTTGTATCCTCAAGAATTGAAACAGTTTCCTTCTCCTTGCATACAAGAGTAATAGTGATAGCCTCCTTAGGAGCCTTACCTGCCTTGCTACGCTCATTACGTACTGCAGTAATTACATCAAGAGCGATATTTAAGGCGTTCTCCTCATTATCAAACTTGAATGCGTCACATACTGTTGGCCAATCCTCAATAGTAATTGATTCCTTCTTATGAGGAAGTGATTGATAAATCTCCTCTGTAATGAATGGTACGAATGGGTGAAGCATCTTAATGATTGCTGTAAGAACATATAATAATACATTCTTTGTATTGTTCTTGTTCTCGCTATCATCAGATGATAAATCAACCTTAGAAATCTCTACATACCAAGATGCAAAGTCGTTCCATACAAAGTTATATAGTGAACGTGCAACCTCTCCAAACTCATACTTATCGAAGTTAGTATCTACCTCTTTAATTACCTTATTTAATCTATTTAGAATCCACTTAGATGCCATATTAAGGTTAGCCTTAGTTAAATCAATCTCAGTGTATCCATCAAGATTCATCATAACGTAACGAGAGATGTTCCAAATCTTATTTAAATAGTTCCATGATGACTCAATCTTTGTTTCATCGAAACGAAGGTCTAGTCCTGGAGCTGTATTAGTATTTAGGAAATAACGTAGTGAATCACATCCATACTTATCAATTACATCAAATGGGTCAATACCATTTCCTAAAGACTTACTCATCTTTCTTCCCTGTGCATCACGAACAAGACCATGAATTAGAATATCGTTAAATGGAGCGTGTCCCATGAACTCAATTCCTTCAAATAGCATTCTTGATACCCAGAAGAAAATAATATCATATCCTGTAACAAGTACATTTGTAGGATAATATCTCTTTAGTAGTGGATCATCATAGTTAGGGAATCCTAGAGTAGAGAATGGCCATAGAGCACTTGAGAACCAAGTATCTAGTACGTCCTCATCCTGTACCCATCCATCTCCTGGACACTCAAGCTGAACCTTAACCTCTGAATCCTTATACCAAGCAGGAATTCTATGTCCCCACCAAAGCTGACGAGAAATACACCAGTCCTGAATATCAGTTAGCCAGTGCTCAAGTGTTTGCTTGAAGCGGTCTGGTACAAATCTATATTCCTTATTATCAAGTACCTGCTTAGCAAGTACATCCATCTTTACAAACCATTGCTTAGAAAGCCTTGGCTCAACTACAGCACCTGTACGCTCAGAGTGTCCTACTGAGTGAACAATCTTCTCCTCCTTAACAAAGTATCCATCCTTCTTTAGATCCTCTATTAAGGCCTTACGACACTCAAATCTATCCATTCCACAGTACTTTCCAGCCATCTCATTCATAGTACCGTCATCATTCATACAAAGTGGCATTGGAAGGTTATGTCTAATACCTACCTCATAGTCATTAGGGTCATGAGCTGGTGTACACTTAACGCATCCAGTTCCAAACTCCTTATCAACATACTCATCTGAGATTACAGGAATTGTAATATCAGTTCCTGGAATAGTTACAGTCTTTCCAATAATAGACTTAAATCTTTCATCTGTTGGGTTTACCATGATTGCTTGGTCAGCAAACATAGTCTCTGGACGAGTTGTCGCAATTAATACACTTCCACTTCCATCAGTGAATGGATAGTTGAAGTAATAGAAGGCTCCCTCATCATCCTGGTGAATAACCTCGATATTTGATAGAGCTGTACGAGCAACTGGGTCCCAGTTGATGATACGCTCTCCTTGATAAATATATCCCTTATTATAAAGTGTAATAAAGACATAATTTACTGCTTGATTACTCTTATCATCAAGAGTAAATCTTTCCTTAGAATAATCTAGTGATAATCCAAGACCTGCCCATTGAGAACGGATAATTGAGGCATACTCCTCCTTCCAGCTCCAAGCACGCTTTAGGAATTCCTCACGTCCAATATCATAACGTGAAATTCCCTCCTCCTTAAGTCTTTGATCAACCTTTGCTTGAGTTGCAATTCCAGCATGGTCCATACCAGGTAGCCATAATGCGTCATATCCTTGCATTCTCTTACGACGAATAATCATATCCTGGATAGTTGTATCCCATGCATGTCCTAAATGTAGCTTTCCAGTTACATTAGGTGGTGGAAGTGTGATTGTAAATGGTTGCTTTGAATTGTCTCCTGCCTCAAAGAACTTACCCTTTAGCCAGAAATCATACTTTCCTGCCTCTACCTCTTTAGGATCATATTTTGTCTTTAGTTCCTTCATAATATTTCCTCCTTAAAAATAAAAAAAGACGCCCAAATCCAAGGGCGTCATAAATAACGTGTTACCACCTTAGTTCAAGATAAAATCTTGCACTCGAAATCCTTAACGGGGATTATGCGATATAAGCTACTATTATTTCACCTATATAGCTCCATGACTACCTTCAAGAATAGATTAACTGATATTTCCACCAACCATATCATCTCTAAAGACTAATTCTATCTTTACTCTTCATTTCAACGCTTATGAAATAATGATATAACTTTTAATTTTTAATGTCAATAATTATTTCATTCTTTTGTATTCTTCTAATGTTAAACGATAAAGCTTAACATCAACAATTCTTTTATCATACATAAGCTTATAGGCCTTAAGTGTTCCTTCATATATAAAACCGCAAGCCCTTGCGACATGCTCTGATTGAATATTATCTGCAATATGACACATCTCAAGCACTAGGGCATTATGCTCCTTGAATGCATAGGCTGTAAGAAGTCTTGTAGCCTCAGAGGCATAGCCAAGCCCCCAATAGTCTGGATTTAGGGCAAATCCTATTTCAAAGGCCTTAATACGCTCTCTTATGTGGCTTGGGTTAAGCTCAATAGAGCCTACTACCTTACCAGTAGCCTTTTCTACTATCGCAAAGTTTTGAGCACTAAAAACCTTAGCCTGAAGGATTCTTCTTGATGTATTCTCATCAGTATGAGGCTTCCATCCTGCAGTATATCCTACCCTTGGGTCAGATGAAAACTCATAGAAGTCCTTAAAATCATCAAGCTTAAAATATCTAATTATAACCTTTTTACCTATTAGCTCTGGCATAAATATCACTCTTTCACCCTATATCTTAATTATAGCAAAAAGGAATGCAAATTGCATTCCTAATTAGCTAAGTTTTTACACATAATTTCAAGGCAATAAAAAATACTTAGGGTGAAATCATTTATTGTATCACCATAATATCTTTTTACATACTCTTTTCCATCAACAACGATTATTACATAGCCACTACCATAGTTTAGTGCATATATTTTATAATCATCATTAAATATAAAGCCCTTAGTATATTCCTCTATACTTTCTGGCTTTTTCATAGCACTTGGAAGAAACTCATGAAGCTCATCAAAATCTACATCCTGTGTAAATGTAAAAGCATTAAGGAGCTCATACACATCATCCTGTGTATAAAGCTCCTTATAGCCTAATATTTTATTTACAAGAGCTCTAGCTTCACTAAGCTTTTTCTCTAAATAATTACTTTGCTGCAACCTCGTTATCCTTCTTATACTTCTTATATAGCACAACAGTTACATAAGCTGCAGTACCAAGGATAATTGATGAAAGTGCAAGAATACATAGAGTAGTTCCTAAAGCCTTGTTTTCAGAAACTGTAGCCTTTGATTGATTAATAACGGCCTCACATGCTGTAAGGTAGTCAGAATTCTTAGGCTCAAGCATTGTAACCTTTGATAAATCAGTAACAGACTTTAATGGGTTTAAATAGAACTCATAAGTAGATGTAATATCTCCTAGAGTTACTGCTCCATAATACTCCTCATCTGCATACTCAGAATACATATTTTGAACTGACTTTAATGCTGGTGAATATCCAACGAAGCAAGCATTTTGGAATGCATTGTCTGGATTTAGCATAAAGTTAATGAACTCATTTGCATATTCCTGATTCTTTGAAGTCTTAGGAATACACATTCCATCAAAGAAGGCAGCTGTATTAGAAGGTACATATACATTATATGGAAGGTTTGCAAGAGACTCCTCTCCTTCAGCTCCACCCATTCCTTCTTCAAGTCCTAGGTATACAGCATCGAAGAAATCTCCTAGCTGTGTGAAGCAGATATCAATATCTCCTGATGCAGTCTTTCTCTTTAATGCATCGTCTCCCCACATATCAAATGAGGCAGACTTAATACCCTTAATTAAAGCATTCTTTGCTTCCTTATTTGTAACAAATGTCTCATCATTAGGATCCATTCCTTGGCTCATGTAATATGCAGATACTGCCCAACGTGCAGTATTATACATACCAGTCTTTGCAGAATGGTCAGTGTATAATGACTTATCGAATAATGCCTTAAATCCATTAGTCTCTACTACATTCTTATTTCCTTCGTATCTAGTTGAATAGATCATAGCATATGCTCCCCAGAAGTAAGGCATGCAGTACTCTAAAGTCTCTGACATATTCTTATTACGAAGATATGTTAGATTATCATCAAAGATAGTATCATAATCCTTCATATATTCATAGTTTTGAGTATCAATCTTATATAAAAGATTGTCCTCATAAAGCTTAGTAATCATATAATCACCAGGAATAGCTACATCATATGCAGTAGTTCCTGCTGAAATCTTTTGATACATAGTCTCAGATGAGGTAACACATTCTTGAACAACCTGAACACCAGTTTCCTCCTCGAATGCATCAAATAGCTCCTCATCAATATATTCTCCCCAGTTAAGAAGATATAGTGTCTTTGATTCACCACTATTATTTAAAATAAGAATTGCTGCAATAGTGAAGGCTACTATAACTGAAACAGCTGTAATAAAAATCTTTTTCATTACTTGTTCACCTTCTTCTTGCTACTCTTCTTAGAGCTCTTAAGTGATACGAATAATACAATACCAAGTGTTACCATTGTAAGTAGTGCATTATAAGCATAAGCTCCTGCAGAGAAATTCTTCTTTGTATATGAGTTATATACATAGTTACTGAAGTTGTAGAATCCGTTTCCTTGTGTGAAGTAAGAAATAACGAAATCATCAATTGATAATGTAAAGGCTAGTAATGCTCCTGTAAGAATTGCAGTCTTTAAAGATGGAATAATTACAAGGAATAAGGCCTTTACCTTTGAGCAACCTAAATCCTGTGCTGCCTCAAATAGAGATTCATCTGTTTGCTGTAGCTTAGGTAATACCATAAGGATTACATAAGGTGTTGTGAAGAACACGTGTGCTACAAGCATTGTAGGGAATCCGAATATTTGAGGAATTATTGGTAATAGTAATGAGAAAATAATCATAATTGAAATTCCTGTTACAATCTCTGATTGCATCATAGGCATTTCATTTAAGAATCCCATTATTCTCTTACTACGTCCCTTAAGGGCGTTAATTCCGATTGCTGAGAATAATCCTAATACTGTTGAAATAAGTGTAGCCCAGAAAGATACTAGAAGTGAATCTAGGATATTTCTATATAAAGAGCTATTAGTGAATATCTCCTTATAGTTCTCTAGTGTAAATCCACCAAAGTTAAGGGCACTTAATCCATTTGCGTCACTATTAAATGATTGATAAATAATGACAAATACTGGAATATACATGATAAGCATCGCAAAAACGACGAATAAAACCTTTAATACAATTGGAAGATACTTCTTCCATCCTTTATTTTCTATCATAGAGTTATACCGTCCTTTCCTTTTGAAGTCTTACCAAGGGCAAGTATAAATACAATAATGATAATTGAAACAAAGATTGAAAGTAATGATCCAAGGTTGTAGTTATTTGCAGTCTTAAACATATTTTCAATAATATTTCCTATCATATTAACCTTTCCATCACCGATAATTGCAGAAATTGCAAATCCAGTGGCTGCTGGTAGGAATACCATAATAATTCCAGATGAAACACCTGATAAAGAAAGTGGGAATGTAACCTTAAAGAATGTCTTCCATGCAGGTACTCCTAAATCCTTAGATGCCTCAATAAGTGATCTATCAAGCTTTTCTAAAACTGTATAGATTGGGAAAATCATAAATGGTAGGTAAGTTGTAACAGTTACAAATATAACTGCACCCTTAGTACCAATTAAATCTAATGCACTTAGTGCATCAGATGAGAATAGCTTATACCATGAAAGTATTCTTAGCATTGAATTACACCACATAGGTAAAATCATCATAAGTAATACTAATGGCTTATGCTTTAGATTTGAAAATGATACAAAGTAAGCTACAGGATACCCTATTAAGAAACAGATAACTGTAGTCCAGAAGGCAATAACAAGAGAATTCCATAATGCTTCCCAATATGTCATATCACGAAGCTCAAGGTAATTATCGAATGTAGCCTTCGCACCACTAAATGATACTCCATCTGTTGTAAAGAAAGTCAATACAAACATTAATAATAGAGGTAAAATTACTAGTATCGCAAGCCATACGAAGTATGGAATTGATAGCTTCTTAAAACTCTTCATTCCTATGCCTCAGTAGTCTCTGTTTGGTCAAGAACCTTCATTAATTGAACCTCATAGTAATCAATCTTAAGTCCAATCTTTTGTCCTACCTCACAGTTTTGATAATCCTCAATTAAAATATCTTGTCCGTCAACATCTACATGCATCTCGAAGTGTACTCCTGTAAATACGCTTGATGTAACTGTTCCACACATAAATGCAGATTCAGGGTTATCAAACTCAAGGTCAAAGTCCTCTGGTCTAATAACAACGTCAACGATTTCATTTGGTTGGAAGATAGTAACATATGTCTCAAACTCTGCACCAAGGAATGATACAAGATTATCATCAACATATACTCCCTCCATAATGTTATCTCCATCGTAGTTAGCAAGAAGTGATTGCTTTGACTCAGACTTAGACTCACAATAAATATTTTGTGGGTCAACAGTAAATCCCATCTCTTCTCCTACTACATGCTTATATGGAGTATTAATATTAATATTCTTTCCTGCAATTTCAACTACAAGCTCGTAGTGGTTCTTCTTAAACTTTGCAGCTTGTACAATACCCTTAATCTTTGCAGACTCTAAAGGTACTACGTCGAAGTCCTCCTTCTCAACGATACAGTAAATCTCTTCACCCTTCTCGAAGTCATTTACATCGACTCTCCACTTTCTACCTAAAGCCTCAAGTCTATCGTTTCCTAAATACTTTCCACGGAAAATATTAGATTGTCCAATAAATCCTGCAACGAATCTATTAACTGGCTCATTATAAATATCCTCTGGACGTCCAATTTGTTGGATTTCTCCATTATTCATAACAACTACAGTATCAGACATAACCATTGCTTCCTCTTGGTCATGAGTAACGAAAATGAATGTGATACCTAGGTTTCTTTGCATTTCCTTAAGCTCATATCTCATCTTCTCTCTTACCTTAAGGTCAAGAGCGGCTAGAGGCTCGTCTAGTAATAGAATACGTGGCTTATTAACAATTGCACGTGCAATTGCAATACGTTGCATTTGTCCTCCTGAAAGAGATGAGATTTGTCTATTCTCATATCCAGGTAGGTTAACAAGTTCAAGGGCATTTAGAACCTCTCTTCTAATTGTCTCCTCCTTGAAATGTCTATCTTGAATTTTTAAAATGATCTTATAGAAAACATCCTTTTCCTTTAAGTCATTATCAAGTGATGTATAAAGTTCCTTAAAGCTTGAACCATCAAACTTTGCATCTGTGCAGTTGTTCTCTGAAAGAATCTCGTTAAATCTCTTAACGATATCATCCTTTGACATAACCTTTAAAGCCTTCTTTTCAGCCTTAACTGCTGCCTCAAATGACATAACTACTGATTGCTTCTTAAAATATTCAATAGCTGCTGCCTTAACATCCTTTGGCTTTAAATACTTCTCTAAGATACGTCTTACAGAATCGATCTCTTCTTCTTCAAAGCCATAATCGTGTAATAAATTGTATACACCAATATCGTACACATTTGAGTAAACATTGTTTCTTAATCCGAACGCAATGTTATCAAAAATATTCAAATGTGGGAATAGTGCATATCTCTGGAATACCGTGTTAATCGGTCTTTTGTGAGTAGGAATGTTTTGGATTTCCTCTCCATCAAGTAATAATTCACCTTGTTGCATGGTCTCAAATCCACCAATGATTCTAAGGGTAGTTGTCTTACCACATCCTGAAGGACCTAGTAGAGTAACAAACTCATTCTCATTAATTGATAAGTTTAGGTTATCTAAAATGACATTGTCGCCATATGCCTTACAGATACCTTTTAACTCAACTAATTTACGTGCCATTTCTTTATTTTATTCTCCTTTAAATGTTCATATATTAGTTTTTAGTATTGCCAGATTATGTGCAATTTTATCTAACCGATTTAATTATATGATATATTTTCTAAATGTAAATAATAATTTTTAAAAAAAATAAAAATGTTAAAAATAGTAAAAGGGACACAAGATTTTTTGTGTCCCAATTTAGCTATTATTTTAGTTAAAAGTATAGCCATTTTTATACTTATTTTTTATTCCCAAATACTTCTAGAATTATCTTTATAATACCAATAATTTCCCATTATTTCGGGCTTTATTTCACTGTAGTAGTATTGTTCTGCACTATATATAGCAACATTTTTACCACCTATTGTTAAAAGATTAAACATTTCCTTATCTCCAGTGTAATAAATTTCTTTTAAATTTAGACAATTGTTAAAAGCAAATCCACCAATACTTAAAAGTGTTTTTGGAATAGTTATGCTTTGTAAAAACATACATCCCTCAAAGGCATGGCTTCCAATATTTTTAACACCCTCTGGTAAAGCTATATCATAAAGGCTTATACATCCACTAAACGCATATTGTCCAATAGTTGTTGTACCAGATTCAATATAGACATTTTTAAGCCCTATACATCCACTAAAGGCCTTTTCCTCAATTCTTATAACGCTTGATGGAATAAATACCTCTTCTAGCTCCTTATTATTTAAGAAGGCTTCCTTATAAATAGAATATTCTTTAATCTCATTTCCATTATATATAAAGCTCTTAGGAAGGGTAATACTTCTATCCTCTCCAAAATATCCTACAAGATATGAGATATCATCATATATTGCAAAAACGAACATATCCTCACTAACTACAATTATTGAATCATTTGATAATGAGCTATGAATAGCTAAGGCACTATAGCCTAAATATCCATTCATAGTTGAATGAGCTTTTATTGTAAGATCTGAAAGATTATAGATTTCAATAAGCTTACTACATCCTCTAAAGGCATAATTTCTTATAGATTTAACATTAGATGGAATAATTATATTTATAAGTGAGCTACATCCATAAAATGCTGAATATCCAATTGTTTCTAAAGTATTAGGTAGGGTAATATTTTCTAGTGATTCACAGTTATAGAAGGTATATGAATTAATAGCCTTTATATTAGGCAGAGTAATAGTTTTAAGGTTTATACAGTCACAGAAGGCATTATCTCCAATACTCTTACAGCTATCACTAATTTCTACCGTCTTTAAATTATCACAGCTCCAGAAGGCTGCATTTCCAATTTGCTCTACACTATCTCCAATATTTATAGATTTAATACTATCCATATCCCAGAAGGCGTAATCATTAATATAATAGCTATCAATTGTAGCATTTTCAAAGCTAAAGCCTTCTGGAAGAGTTAAATCACACTCATCCCCGTTATATCCAATTAGATATCCTCTATTATTTGTATAGGCAAACATAAATCCATTACTATCAATTGTAGTAATTGATTTCTCCTTAAGTGAGGTATGAATCTTATATGCATATTTTCCAACACAACCATTTGATGTTGTGTGAGGGACTATATAAAGGCTTGATAAATTATAAATCTCAACAAGCCTTGCACATCCATCAAAGGCTAAAAAGCCTATAGTCTCTACTCCTTCTCCAAGAGTTATAGACATAAGTCTTCTACAATCATAGAAGGCTGCGTATCCTATAGATTTACAGCTTGCAGGAATCACTACATTAAGCAGTGACATACATCCCTCAAACGCGGCATTTCCAATAGATAATACATTATCTGGAATTGATATTTCCTTTAAAGAGCTGCATCCATAAAATAATCCGTTATTAATAGATGTAATACTATTAGATAGTGTTGCACTCTCTAGTGATGTACATCCCTCAAAGGCATTTTCTCCAATGTATTTAACACTATCTGGAATTTCAATAGATTTTAGTCCAACGCATCCCATAAATGAAGCTGATCCAATTCTTGTAATAGATTCTGCTAGATTTATATTTGTAAGAGATTTACATCCATTAAAGGCGTAATCATTAATTGCATATTCCTCTACTATCATATCATTATATGTAAATGTCTCTGGAAGATTAATGCTTGTCTTTATACCTATATATCCAAGTAGGTAGCCTAAGCTGTTGGTATATGCGAATACCAATCCATTATCAAGGATAGTTATAACACTTTCCTCATTTATATCTGTGTGAATTACTCTTGCGTGCTGTGCAATCTCTCCATTATTTTCATATCCCTCATGAATATCAAGAGATGACATATTATAAATCTCAAAAAGCCTATAGCAGCCACTAAATGCACCCTTACCTATTTTTGTAATCCCCTGGTGAAGTGTCACTGATGTAATACTTTTACATCTATAGAATTGGTACTCTTTAATTTCACTTACACACTCTGGTATTACAAGCTTTGTTAGTAGGGTGTATTTATTATCATTAAATGATATATCACCATTACTATCTAAAATATAGAAATTATTTGCATAACGCATTGGATTTGAGGCATAATCAAAAAACTTGATATTTAACCAATCCTCTATTGTTCCGTTATAATAAATATTTTCAAGTCCATTACAATTATCAAAGGCATGACGACCAATACTCTTAACAGTATTTGAAATACAAATAGTTTTAAGATTTTTTGAATCATCAAAGGCTTTTTCTCCTATTTCTATAACACGCTCTGGTATCGTTATAGTTTTTAAGGATTTATTAGCTAGTGAGCTTATCTTATAGCCATCACTATTTTCATCAAAAAGGTATGAAAAAGTGTCATTAAGCTCATAGGATAAAACCATATCCTCACCAGCCTTAGCTTCATCCTCCTCATCATCAGTAGATTCAGAATCTGATGGCTTTAGCTCCTTTAATATTTCCTCTTCTATTCCCATACAAGAGGCTAGCATAGTCATTCCTAGGACAGACATAGAACAAAGCATATACTTAGCATATTTATTCATAGTCTCACCTCCCTACATAATGACTCCCTTAAATTTATTATAAAATAATAAATAATTTTTAGCAATAGAGATGCAAAAAAGGAATGGCAATGCCATTCCTCTTTATTATTATAATAATGCCTTAGATAATACATCCTTAACATTCTTTACAGGTATGATAGTAAGTGAATCTCTTACCTCTTCTGGAATGTCCTCGATATCTCTTTGGTTCTCATCTGGAATAAGGATTGTAGTAAGACCGCTACGCTTTGCGGCAATAGCCTTCTCCTTTAATCCACCGATTGGAAGTACGGCTCCACGAAGTGTAACCTCTCCAGTCATACCAAGGTGAGATGATACCTTACGTCCAGTAAGTGCTGAAACGATAGCTGTTGTAATTGTTACTCCAGCAGATGGTCCATCCTTAGGTACTGCACCCTCTGGTACATGGACATGGATGTCATTTTCAGCAAACATTGCAGGATCAATATCAAACTCAGCTGCATGGCTTCTTACATAAGATAAGGCTGCCATACAAGACTCCTTCATAACATCTCCAAGCTTACCAGTTAATACAAGGCCACCCTTACCCTTATAGTAGGTTACCTCAATATCAAGTGTATCTCCACCAAATGATGTATATGCAAGTCCTGTAACGATACCGATTTGGTCCTCCTCACGGTTCTCATTATTGAAGAAACGAATCTTTCCTAAGAATTCTTCGATGTTATCAGGTGTAACTGTTACGTTATCGCTCTTCTCAACTAGGATCTTCTTAACAGCCTTACGACAAATTGTTCCAATCATACGGTCAAGCTCACGAACTCCAGCCTCACGTGTCCATCCAGCAATAATCTTCTTTAGGGCTTCATCCTCAATAGTAAGCATTTCCTTCTTTAATCCATGAGCCTCAAGCTCACGAGCCATTAGGTGAGTTGTTGCGATATTGAACTTCTCATACTCAGTGTATGATGAAAGCTCTATAATCTCCATACGATCTCTTAATGGTCCAGGGATTCCAGATAGGTCATTAGCTGTTGTAATAAACATTACCTGAGATAGGTCATACTCCTCCTCTAGATAGTTATCTGAGAAGTGAGAGTTTTGCTCTGGGTCTAATACCTCAAGCATAGCTGACGCTGGGTCTCCTCTATAATTTGATGTCATCTTATCAATCTCATCAAGTAGGAAGACTGGGTTAATTGTTTGAGCATCCTTCATACCCTTAAGGATACGTCCTGGAAGTGCTCCAATATATGTACGTCTATGTCCTCTAATCTCTGACTCATCAGAAACTCCTCCAAGTGATTGCTTGATAAACTTACGACCAAGTGCCTCAGAAATAGACTTAGCAAGAGATGTTTTACCAACTCCTGGAGGTCCTACAAGACAAATGATTGTTTGTGGGTTCTTATTAGTCATAATCTTAACTGATAGGTACTCTAAGATTCTTTCCTTAACCTTATCAAGACCATAGTGGTTCTTATCAAGGATTTCTTGAACCTTAGTAATATCAGTCTCATCAGGTGTAGTCTTATCCCAAGGTAGGGCAATCATAAAGTCAAGATATTGCTTAATGATTCCAGACTCTGCCATCTGATATGATGTATTAGAATATCTCTTAAGCTCATCAAGGGCCTTCTTATAAATCTTTTCAGGCATATGTGCCTCTTCAATCTTCTTACGAAGCTCCTCAATTTCCTCATCCTGGCGAGCCTTGTCTCCAAGCTCGTTTTGGATAGCCTTCATCTTCTCACGAAGATAATACTCCTTTTGAGATTCATCAATAGACTTCTTAACATCCTGATTAATCTTATTCTCAATATCTCCAATTTGCTTTTCACGAGCAATATCCTCTAAGATAAACTCCATTCTCTTGGCAAGGCTTTGCTCCTCAAGATAACGGTACTTATTTATATTAGAAGACTTTAAATGGAATGAGATAATATCTGCAATTTGCTCTGTTGTAACTCCAGATTGAATAGTACGTAATACATCCTCAGCATTGTTTAAAACAATAGCTGCATTCTTAGATACCTCACTTACAACACTTCTAATTAATGCTGACTCCTCAGCACCATTTACAAGAATTGTAGGATAATCCTTTACATTTACCATAAAATATGGAGATGATTGAATAAAATCTTCAATAGCAACTCTAGATAAAATATTAAATTTAACCTTATAATTGTTATTTGGAAGCTTAAGCTTTAAGGTTAATCTAGCTTTAACTCCAATCTTTTGAACATCATCAGTAGTTACATCTGTAACTAATGGATTTTTTTGTATCAAAAGAATTACTTCATTATTAAACTTCTTTTCACAAGCCTCTAAAGCCTTTAATGAAATGTCACGTCCAATTTCAATTCTAAACTCATTGTTTGGTACAGGTATAATTCCACGAACAGCAATGGCTGGTAATCCTAAAGTTTCTAGTTCTTCCATAAAAAATCACCTCTTATTACACTAGTCCCATTAAACTAGCAATTATATATTACATTAGTTTTGGCACTAAGTCAAGCAGTTTGCCAATTTTATTTTAATAATTATATTAAAGGGTCAAAAAAGAGGCATTAGATGCCTCTTTATTCGTTAGTTTAGATTACTTTAATAAATCTAAGATGTCTGCCTTCTTAGCTCCTGCAGGAACCTTAATTCCCTTCTCAGCAGCTAAAGCCTTTAACTCAGCAACAGTCTTCTTTGATAAATCCTCTGAAGCCTCTTCCTTCTTATTAGCCTTTGGTGCAGCCTTCTTAGCAGCAGGCTTTACTTCACCCTCAACTTGCTTAGCGTTAGCAACTAGCATATCGATTAGCTTGTTGTAAACTAGCTCGTTGTAGTATCTTGCAACATTTTGTTGCATTAATTGATCCTTAGTAAGCTTTGATCCAGCTAGGTCTTGCTCAGCTCTTGCCTCAAGCTCATCCTTAGTTGGCTCAATCTTCTCAGCCTCGATAATCTTTGACATAACAACATTGAACTTAGCATTCTTGTATGCTTCCTTCTTAGTTACATCCTCGAATTGCTCAGGAGTTGCTCCCATGAAGCTTAAGAATGTCTCGAATGGAATATTATACATCTTTGCTTGGTTCTCATATTGAGACTTAATTTGGTTAAATCTATCATCAACCATTGCTTGTGGAACCTCAACATCAGCAGAATCTAGGATTGTGTTGATGATTGAATCAACCATCTTATCCTTCTCTGAAGTCTTCTTCTTGTCCTCAATCTCAGCCTTCTTAGCAGCCTTGAAATCAGCAACAGTCTTTTGCTCTACATTTAGAGATGCTACGAACTCATCAGTTAATGCTGGTAAGTTTTGAGCCTTAACCTCATGAACAGTAACCTTGAATACTGCAGCCTTTCCAGCTAAATCCTTTTGTCCATAGTTCTCAGGGAATGTTACATTAAGATCCTTAGTCTCTCCTGCCTTCATTCCAATCATTTGATCCTCGAATCCTGGGATGAATTGTCCTGAACCAATTTGAAGCTCATAATCCTTAGCGCTTCCTCCTTGGAACTCAACACCATCAACAGATCCTACGAAATCAAACTTAGCGATATCGTTTGTAGCAATTACTTGCTCCTTCTTTACATCAGTTGTAGCATGTGCCTTTAATACATCATTAACAGCAGCCTCTACCTCAGCATCAGTTGCATCATAGTTAGGCTTTGCAACCTCAACACCCTTGTACTTAGGTAACTCGAACTCAGGCATAACATCGAATGATAATGAAACTTGGAAATCCTTTCCTTGTCCAAAATCCTTAGTCTCGATATTAGGTTGAGCTTGACCAACGATCTTGTTAGCTAAGTCTCTATCTGCATATACCTCTTGAATCTTTTGGTTAAAGATTACGTCTAGGGCATCATTATATAATGCCTCAACACCATACTTCTTTAAAAATACAGACTTAGGTGCATGTCCCTTTCTAAATCCTTGAATAGTTACATCAGCGTTAACCTTAACGAAAGCCTCATCTAATGCCTTGTCGAACTCATCGGCCTTAACATCAAATAAAACTTTTACACGACTCTTTGATACATTTTCTATTTTCATTATAATTTTCTCCGTTTCTTGTTAAAAAATTCTTACTAAATAATTATAGCATAATTTATTACTTTGTAAACCATAAAAATTTAAGGTAAGGAAAAGAAATTGGCAAAAATGCCAATTTCCTTTTTTAAATGTCATATTTAGCTGAAATCTCGCTTGGAGTCTTACCAAGTAGTGTGAAAATTGGAAGTGTTCCAAACACTAAAGAAATTCCAAACAATGCAAGTATTCCATAATATGGATACATTGACCCAAATAGGTTATATCCAGATGATCCCATAAGGTTTCTTATATATTGATTAATACCACCATATATAATCATATATCCTAAATATCCGAATATTGCTGTTGTACCAACTGCTACAATAGATTGTATTGCGTATCGTCCAACAAGCCTCTTTCTAGAACATCCAATATTACGTAGAACACCAATCTCATAGATATCTGCTATCATATGTGCACGCATTGTGAAGTAAATATATACAATACAAATTGATACCATTACAACGGCAAGAATTAGCACAGTCTTATTTGCAAGCTCTGCATCATCTCTAAGCTCACTTAATCTTTCTTCATAAATTGTTTGACTTAAATCAATATCAAGATTCTCAAAGTATTGCTTATCACTATCATTTATCTCAAATGCATGTATTTCATAACTTGAACTATTTCTTGATATATAGAAGGCAAATGGTGAGCAATATACATAAT
>JAILRQ010000079.1 GCA_024698125.1 Acholeplasmatales bacterium | reverse complement strand
GACAGGTTACCTATGTATTACTCACCCGTTCGCCACTGGAGTGCAAGCACTCCCGTTCGACTTGCATGTATTAGGCATGCCGCCAGCGTTCATCCTGAGCCAGGATCAAACTCTTCATATTATAATTTGTTTGTCAGAACTCTAAGTTCTGTTAATTCCTTTTGCTCAATTTCTTTTAAGAATTGATTATCATTTTTAATTCGATAATTCGCTTGGTTTGTATCATTATTCAGTTTTCAAAGACCTAGCATCAACTGACTTATTAACTCAGTCGTGCTTTATTATATTACCACTAAATACTCATTAAGTCAACAACTATTTTTAAGTTTTTTGTTTTCTTTTTATGAGGTTTTTACTGGGTTTTTGACTGCTTTTGGAGCAGCCTTCTATATATTACTACTCCAAGCCTTCAATGTCAAGCAGAAAGTGTAATATTTTTATTCTTTTTTAGGCATAAAAAAAGCACATCGAATAGATGTGCTTGAAATGTCGATTATTCTTGTGATTTAAGGATTCTTAAAACCTCAATATAGGCCATAGTGAAGGCTCCTACACCCTTTGCGTCATTCGCTACAACAGGCTCAGAAATATAATATTCATAAGATCCATCACGTCTTCTATCCTTATCTGGTCCAAGACCTGCTACAAGGCAGATTCCTTCAAGGTCTAGACTACCATTATTTTCCTTAAGCATATTCTCACAAATACCATCAAAAATGTCTAATCCAATCTTTTGGTATCTTTCAGGTAGGATTCCCATTCTAACTCCCTTAAGAATAGAATAGGCAATCATTGCGCTTCCTGAAGTCTCAACATAGTTACCCTTCATATCTCCCTTATCAACTACCTGATAGAACATCTTAGTCTTAGGATCCTGATATGTAAGAAGTGAATCAATAATCTCCTTTAATAGAGTTGTAATTGTTCTAAACTCATCATACATTTGTTGATTAATGATTTCAGCACAGTCAGCAAGGGCTACTGTAAACCATCCAATTGAACGAAGCCAGAAGTTCTTTGAAAGTCCTGTCTTAGGATCTGCCCAAAACATCTTCTTAGATGCATCATATCCATGATAATATAGTTTCTTCTTTTCATCAAACATATACTTTCTAACATTCTTGATTTGTCCAATGATGTCGTTATAGTTCTCCATCTTGTTAAATCTAGTCTCATATGTTAAATAGAATGGCTGAGCCATATATAATCCATCAAGCCAAATTTGGTTAGGATAAATCTCCTTATGCCAGAAGTTTCCTTCTGGTGTTCTAGGCTGCTCCTTAATTTGAGCATAAATATTTTCAATGGCCTTACGATACTTTTCCTCACCTGAAATATCATATAATGAGAATAATGTTCTTCCCTCTGCGATATCATCAGTTGAATGCTTTTCCTTCTCATAAGTATTGATTGTTCCATCCTCATTAACGAAATAATCAATATATGCCTTAACAAAGTCATAAATCTTCTTATCTCCTGTAAGCTTATAAAGCTCAATTAATGAGTTTGTCATGCATCCATCGATATAGTTCCACTTACAAGGCTTTCCAGCTCTAATAACCTCAATATTCCAATATGGCTTACCAGGAGCTGACTTATCGATTAGCTCATTTACATATCTATTTATAATTTCATAATTCATACTTAATACCATCCTAATTTCGTTATATTTTAATTTTACTAAATAAATAAAAATATTTCAACAACTATGCGCGAAGCTTTAAAATATCTTCAAATTTTATTTGACCCTCTCTTAGAAGCTTACACTCTTCACCACTAATAAGCACTACAGTTGAGGCTATACTTGATGATTTCTCTGTTGGAGCATATATCTTATCTACTAAATTAGAATACTTAGAAACTATCTCATCATATTCATTAATAGGGGCTGATCCACTATCATTTACAGAGGTTGTAGCCATTGGCCCATTCTCCTCTAGAATAGAGATTGCAAGCTTACTATTAGGTATTCTTACTCCCACCATTGAAAGCCCCATAGATTCTTTAATATTTTCCTTTGCAGGAACAACAATTGTTAGGGCTCCTGGAAGATATTTACCTACAAGAGCTCTTGCAAAATCATTTAGATAGCAAATACTTTCTATTTGCTCTAGATTAGCACAAAGAACTGCTAAAGGCTTATCATGTGGTCTATGCTTTATATCATATATTTTTTCTATATTGTCCTTATCAAAAACAGATGCTCCAATACCATATACAGTATCTGTTGGGAATATTAAAAGCTTATTCATTTTTAAATCCCTTGACTATAATAGTCATTCTGTCCTTTCCCTCTAAATCCTTTAAAGAAATAATATTTGCATCTGGGAAATACTTTTTAGCAAGCTCTCTCATAGCTTCCCTTTTATCAAATCCATGCTCAAAGGCAAGAATTGCATTATCATTTAGAATCTGTGCTGCATCTCTCATAATAACACGGTAGAACTTCAATCCATCATTTCCACCATATAAGGCAATGTTTGGCTCATTATCCTTAACGATTTGCTGAACCTCCTCATCCTCTGGAATATAGGGGGGATTTGAAACAATCAAATCAAATCTTTCTGTCATTACTGGCTGTACCATATCTCCTTGAAGGATTTTTATATCAGCACCAAGTGTATCTGCATTTTCCTTAGCAACCTTTAAAGCCTCCTCTGATATATCTGTTATAGTTACATCCATATTAGGCTGTTCAAGCTTTAAGGTAATTCCAATACATCCACTACCTGTAGCTATATCACAGGCCTTAATTGGAGCTCCCTTAAAATATTTATCATATTGCATTAAGACATTTTCTACAAGCTCCTCTGTTTCAAAGCGTGGAATTAATACATTTTCATTAACCTTAAACTCATAGCCATAAAATGGTGCATGTCCAATTATATAATAAATTGGCTTATTTCCTACTGCATGCTCCTCTAAATATCCTAAATATCTTTCCTTAACATCATTTGCTACCTCAGTATCTAAGGCTGCGAAAAGCTCTGGAGAGGTTTTGTTTGACGCATGCTCAAGTAAAAAGATGGCTCCACTTTCCTCTCGATTATTCTTTATCATATATTCATTTCCATATTTTAATAGCTCTCTATAACGCATTTTTAATCACCATAACTATTATAGCATATTTAGGCGACAAAAAACCCATGATTTTACTCATGGGCTTTGTTTATTAATTATTCAGCATCGTTTTTCTCTTCTTCAGCAGCAGGTGCTTCCTCTGCAGGAGCAGCCTCCTCTGCCTTAGCCTCTTCAGCTGGTGCAGCTTCCTCAGCTGCTGGTGCCTCTTCAGCTACTGGTGTCTCCTCTGCAGGAGTCTCCTCAGCCTTAGCTTCAGCCTTCTTAGCCTTTTTCTTCTTAACTGACTTTGACTCTTCAACCTCAGCTGGAGTCTCATCAATTTCCTCAATTAATCCAGCAGCCTTTAATTCCTCAGCTACCTCTTGAGCGAAGTTCTTATCCTTATATCCCTTTTGTTGAGGAATATCGAATCCCTTCATTAACTCATCAATTAATTGTAGGGCTAGTTCTACTGATGTAGGTCCCTTTAGCTTTAATGTGAATGGTACGAAGATATACTTTTGCTTAGCTGATAGGTCAATTTGGTGATACTTATTAACATCATAAGAATCTGGATCTAGGGCTAAGTGTAATCTTAGTGTTGTTCCAATAATAGACATCTTAGCGACAAGCTCTCCAGCATATCTATAAGAATCTACTGTATTACTGAACTTTTGCTTAATCTTCTTATAAGACTCAAGTCTATTACGTACCTTGTTATATCTCTCACGCTTCTTAGGCTCTAGAGTCATAAGCTTTAATCTGAATTCCTTTGGCTCTTCTCCACCTACAAGCTTGATTTGCTTCATTCCCTTACGAGAATCATCAGCATCATCCTCACGACTCTCTACCTGTGCAATCTCTGACTCATCCTCAGCAGCTTGCTCTAGCTTTAACTCATTTTGAGTATCTCTATCGTTAGTGATGTCATTTTCATCAAGGATAACTCCTTGTAATCCTGTTGCTCTTTGTACTTCAGCTAGGTCGGCAGCCTTTTGTGCCTCAATGGCAGCAGCGATATCAGCGAATGATGATCCTACTCCTGCTTGAGCGGCCTTAGAAGCCTCCCACTCCTTAACGACTGAATCTCCGAACTTACGTCTATCACCATATACATACTTTTCACGGTGATTATAAAGCTTTTGACGACGCTCCTCGAAAATTGTAAGTGCATATTGTGTAGCAATGTACATTCCAAATGCAATAGTTGCAAAGAAGTATACAACAACTAGAACTGATTGTAATTGCTCTAATATTGAACCTTCTAATAGGTTATGCTGTGTATTCCAACGGATTACCCATCCATAATGATAATATGTGTATGCAACTAGCTCAACTAAGAAGATAGCAAGTGGTAATAATACTGCAGCCACTGGCTTCTTTTGCTTTACTAAACGCCATCCAAAGAATAAATATACAGCAACCTGGATAACGAATAATACTACAGTTAATGTTCCAAGTAATGGCTTGAATATATCAAACTCTGCTCCAGAAACAATTAGTAGAACAGGAATGTAGATAACAGTAAGTGAAACACCAAAGATTAAATCTGTAAGCTTCCATGCATCTGACTCCTTAGAGTTAGCATGAAGCTCTGAATGCTCAAATGCAGTTGGCATTGATAAAACTGTTAAAGCTAATAATAGTAATCCTACAATTACTGCTAAACCAACAGCTAATGCTCCCTTTAATCCTCCGGCACTCTTAACATAATCAATTCCATTGCTTGCACTAAAAATTGCAAACATTACATATAATGTAGTAAAGAATCCATAAATAGGGAATGCTTTACTCTTCTTACGTCTAACATTTACAGCAAATGTTACCGCAATAACGAAGAATATAATAGCAAAGATTGTATAAACTAGAATTCTAGTTGCTAAATCCTGATCCCACTCAAACTCAACGTAACCATAGTATGCCTTTCCTAAAAAGTTACTGATACTATCAGCACCACCAAATGCGAATCCTAATGCGATTCCAAGAAGGATTATGCCTAATAGCGAAAATAATAAGATCTTTCTTATTTTTTTCATGTAATTACCTCCCAATTATAATAGTTTTAGCAAATTGTCTCTCTCTTATAACTAAAAACTATTAGTTTTTTTAAAGCGTAATAAATATAATTCTCTTTTTTTCTTTTTACTTTTCTTCAATATTTAATTAACTATATTTCATAAGCACTTTACTATATAATACTTTACTTTTGAAAAAATATCAATATTTAACCAGCAATTTTGTTTAAAATCATTACTGATTATCGTTTGCTGTCTCTTCTGCAAGCTTACGTCTTTGAACCTCATTTATAATCTCAGGAATGATTAAATCAAGCTTTCCTTCCATTACAGCATCAAGACGTTGTAGTGTAAGACCAATTCTATGATCTGTTACTCTATTCTGTGGATAGTTGTAGGTTCTTATCTTTTCAGCTCTATCTCCAGTTCCGATTGCACCACGTCTTGCACTACCATCCTTAGCATCCTGCTCTTCCTTTTGAATAGCATATAGCTTAGATACTAAAAGCTTCATTGCTGATGCCTTATTCTCATGCTGAGAACGATAAACCTGTGATGCAAATGATATTCCTGTAGGAATATGAGTTACACGTACTGCAGAATATGTAGTATTAACTCCTTGTCCTCCTGGACCTGATGAACAGAAGGTATCAATTCTTAAATCCTTCTCCTCAATCTTAATATCAATTTCTTCAGCCTCTGGCATTACATAAACAGTTGCTGTTGATGTTTGAATTCTTCCATTAGCCTCAGTTGTAGGAATTCTTTGTACTCTATGAGTTCCTGATTCATACTTAAGGTTAGAATATACAGCCTCTCCTGAAACCTTGAAGGAAATATTAGAATATCCTCCTGCAGCCCCTGGCTGAGCATCCATAACCTCTACCTTCCATCCCTTTGCTTCAGCGTACTTAGAATACATTCTGAATAGGTCTCCTGCAAAGATATTAGCCTCATCACCACCAGCGGCTCCCTTAATTTCAACGATAACGTTCTTTTCATCGTTAGGATCCTTTGGTAATAATAAGATCTTAATCTCATCCTCAATAGCCTCTTGACGAGAAAGGTTCTCATCAAGCTCTAATGCTGCCATTTCAGCAATTTCAGGGTCAGATTCCTTCTTCATTTCCTTTAAATCATCCACTGCAGCTACAAGCTTCTTATACTCTCTATAAAGCTCAACAATCTTTTCAAGATTCTTTTGCTCCTTAGAAAGCTCAGTAAGCTTCTTGATATCTGAAACGATAGCAGGATCCTGTAGCTCCTTATTTATTTGTTCATATCTTTTCTCAATAGCGTCTAGTCTATCAAACATATTAATTACTCCTCATTAAAACTACCTGACTGTAGGTCAGTTGTTGCTTCAAACTTATAATATTTACCAATAAAGTTGAAGAAAATTGTTACACCACTTTGTCCAGCACGGTTCTTTGCGATGTTAAGCTCAGTTAGAGGATCATTCCTTCCTTCCTCTGACTTAGCGTAATATCCCTTTCTATAAAGGAACATGATAACGTCGGCATCCTGCTCAATTGCTCCTGATTCACGAAGATCTGACATTTGTGGTCTCTTGTCATCTCTTTCCTCAGCCTTACGTGAAAGCTGAGATAGTGCAAGTACTGGTATTCCAAGCTCACGTGCCATAAGCTTTAGCTGACGTGAGATATCAGAAACCTCTTCAGTACGTGACTTACCCTTTGAACCATGAGATGAATTGATTAGCTGTAAATAGTCAATTACAACAAAATCAAGTCCACCATCTGAAGCCTTAAGCTTACGACACTTAGTACGAATGTCTTCAACAGTCGTATTACCAGAGTCATCGAACTCAACATCAATTTGAGCAAGACGGGCCGAAGCCGCATTAAAAGCCTTACTTTGAATTGAAGTAAACTTTCCACTCTTTAATGTCTTAGAATCGATATTTGCCTCTGATGCGATCATACGCTCAGCTAGCTGGTCATAGCTCATTTCTAGGTTAAATACTGCAACACGGGCATGTCCACCATTATTAAGACGGGCAATATTGGCCGCAATATTCATTGCAAGGGCAGACTTTCCCATTCCGGGACGTGCCGCAAGTATAATTAGCTGAGATGCCTGGAATCCTAATGTCTTCTCATTAAGATTTTGATATCCAGTATCTAGTCCTACAATATCCTTATCATTTTGCGCATTAAAATCAACGTTTTCTCTAACCTTGTCTAATGCCTCCTGCATTTTAACAAACGCAGTTGTCTTTTTATTCTTAGATAAATCAAAGATTACCTGCTCAGCTTCAGTTAGGTAATCATTTGCCTCTACCTTAGGATCCATACCAACACTTAATAGCGTATTAAGCTTTTCAATAGTATGTCTTTTTAAGGAAGTAGACTTTACAAGCTCCACATATGAATCTATATATGAAGTAGTATAGCTGTGAGATGAAACCTCAGTTAAATATGCTGCTCCACCAGCAGCATCAAGCTTACCTGTATTTGTAAGCTCAGTTAAAACTGTAGTTAAATCAATAGCCTTTCCTCCATATTGTAGATCAAGCATTGCCTTAAATATCAATTTGTTTTTAGGATCATAGAAATCCTCTTCGCTTAGCTCATCAGCAATAGCAAGCATTTGTGCACCATCGATTAGTACGCAACCTAAAAGAGAGATTTCCGCTTCTATATTTTTAGGTACAGTCGGATTAATCATGATACACCCTCTACTTCTCTAATACTTTAATCTCAATGCTTGCAGTAACATCCTTATGAAGCTTTACTGCAGCAGTATAGTTTCCAACAGTTGTGATTTCAAGAGGAAGCTCAACCTTCTTCTTATCAAGCTTAATACCTGTTTGAGCCTCAAACTCATCACATATTTGCTTTGTAGTAATATGTCCAAATAGCTTACCATCACTACCAAGCTTAATATATAGATTAATAGGCTTACTCTCAATTTCAGACTTAAGCTTCTCCATAAGCTGCTTATGCTCAATTTGAGCTTGCTCTTCCTTAGCCTTCATTTCCTCAAGGGCCTTCATATTATCATCATTTGCAACTAAAGCTAAATTATTTGATAAAAGATAATTTCCATATCCATTAGCTACATCAATAATTTGACCCTTAGCTCCTCTACCCTTAACATCCTCAAGTAAGATAACCTTCATATTTTCTCCTCCTGTTGTATCATATTCACGCTTTAGGATATCAACAATTCTATTATAGATAGAATCTACTGTTGTACCCTCCATTTGGTAGGCAGCGGCATTTAAGTGTCCTCCACCACCAAGCTCTTCCATAATAATTTGAACGTTTATTTGATCTAGTGAACGAGCACTACATCCAATAAATCCAGCCTTCTCAACACATCCAATAGTAAATGCTGCCTCAACATTATCAATTTGAAGCAATCTATCAGAAATCTTTGCAAGTATAGGTCTCTCCTTTAATACCTGATCATCTGGAATACGTACAATTGCAAATCTATCTAATAGGATTTCTGCACGTGCAATAGCATTTGCAAGGAATACCTCATCATCAAATGAATCACGAAGAAGGTTACGAACTAAAGACATATCTCCATCATAATCCTTTAATACTGATGCAGCCTCAAATGTACGAGAACCAGTACGATATGTAAAGTTATTAGTATCAACAACTACTCCAGCTAATGCCATAGTCGCAAGGGCTGGTGAAATCTTTAAATCATCACCAAAGAACATAAATAGCTCTGAAATAAGCTCTACTGCTGATGAAGCATAAGGCTCTACATAGTTAACAATTGGGTTATTAAACTCAACCTCTCCATGTCTATGGTGGTCAATAACTACTAGGTTTTTAACCTGTCCTAGTATTTCAGGATACATAGCAATTGTAGGTGACTGAGTATCTACAACGATAAGTAGGGTTGTAGATCTAATATCAACCTCAGATAAAGGCTTTAGATCAGCAACTGCATCTGGGTCAGCATAAGATAGGTAATTATCAATAAGCTTCTTTACAGTCATATCTACGTTATTTCTATCATATAATCCATCACATGGCTTACCTGTTGACTTAACAAGTGAAACTGTAAGTAATACTGATGCAATGGCATCAGCATCAGCCATACCATGGGCCATAACAACAACATTTGATGAAGCCATAATAGCTTCCTTAATAGCATTAGCATGCACACGGGCATTAACAAGCGTATTCTTCTCTAGGGCGTTTGCCTTACCTCCGAAATATTGAATCTTTTGATTTTCAATATTAACAACGGCTTGATCTCCTCCACGCTTCTCTGCAAGCTCTAATGCCTGCTGAGCCATAACTCCAAGCTCATCCATACCAAGGTCGTAGCAGGCAGCTCCGATTGAAATAGATGTCTTTAAGTGCTCACGCTGTGTAATCTCACGAATATTATTTAAGATGTCAAACTTATCTGCAACCATTTGATTTAAATGCTCCTGATCACAAATAATAACGATTCTATCATTATATGTTTGAAGATATCCACCATGCTCTGCCGCATAGTCAGCAATCTCTCCTAAAATTTCTCCACGAATGTTTGACTGCACCTGCATGTCAAATCTCTTAATTGATTCCTCTAGGTTATCAATTGAGAAGATAATAAATGCGGTAATTCTATTATGATATCTAATTCTTAGGTTCTCACGATCTGTTTGGTTAAAGAAATATAAAATGTTATTCTCATACTTATTAACAATCTCATAGAATGAATCCCCAAGCTCATAAACGAACATATCATCCTTAGCACGAATGTGCATTAAAATATCTGGTGAAATCTCAGCAAGTGACTTATCGATAATAGAATCCTGGAAAATAGATTTCATATTCTTATTAGCCCAACGTGCATAGAAATCATCATCATAAACAAGGATTCCTACTGGAAGCTCATTAAATGCTAAATCTCCTGCCTCACGAACGTGATAAGAAATGTTATTCCATGAATCTAATCTATTCTCAAGTCTTTTAACCTTCTTTGATTGCTTATCATAAAATAATGTTGTAATAAGCACTGCTGCAGCTAGTGCAAAAACAGCTGCTATTACAATATACACAAATGGATAATTAAAATCAAAAGGCTCTCTAAAATAGAAAGCTACAAATGTTATGGTTATTAATATACTTATTGCCGAAGAAATAATTCTTTTCATATTAACACCTCTATAATGTATTATATCAATTTATTTGATTTATTACAACAAAAGACCTTAAAAAAGAAAACTACACTACAAAAAATAGGAATACCTATATAGTTTAGGTATTCCCTTTAATTTTATTCTAAATCATCTTTATCCAAAGGCTTTGTTTTTAACACAAACTTATCAATTGGATTAGCTATTGCATAGAATAATGGTATTGTTATAAACAAGAACCAATATGGATGCCATAGCTCAAACTCCATCCCAAGATAGCAATATATAGCTGATACAAGCACAGGATATAAGAACTTACTTGTCATTTTATAGACAATTGCCTCAAAAAACGACATAGCTGCTGGCATTAAAACCCAAACCACCCAAGATACATACCAAGCATCTGCTAAAAAGCTCCACAAAAAATACACTACTAAAGTGATAGTTGTAATAATACCATCTATAATAGATAGCCTGATTCTTCTCTTATCAATCATAGCCTTACTTCCATCAGGATTAATAAACTCTACCTTACCATCACTAAGTCTTATTGTTTGCCCTTCATCATCAGTAACCTCAATACTATCCTTACTTCTTTGTCTTATCTCCTCACTTGTTTCATTATCATATAGTAAATCATCAAGTGACATATTATAAAGACGTGCAAGTACAATTAGATTATCAGTATCTGGTGAAGACTCAGCTCTTTCCCATTTAGATACAGCCTGTCTTGATATTCCAAGCTTATCAGCAAGCTCCTCTTGAGAATATCCATTTTCCTTTCTTAGCTTTTGTAATCTGTTCGCAATTTCAATATTCATAAAACCCATCTCCATTCCTCACCCCAAATATAACAAAAAGAGCCAGTTGCCTCTACAAAATCTAGTTTGAATCAGACGCAACTATTGGTTTCATATCATAATTATAGCTATATTTTAAATTATATTTTAAAAAATGGCAACATTTCTGTTGCCATAATTAATTATTCTGTAAGACAGCTATTTAATCTATCAATAATTGCATCCTTTTCAAGATTCTTACCAATAAAAACAATTTGGTTAATTCTATCCTGATATACTGGATCCCATGTCTCTAAAACCTCAGGGTATTGCTTAAATACCTCTTCCTGCTCCTCTTTTGTAAATGAGGCTAGCCATTGTCCGGATTTTGAAACAGTCATCTCTCCACCAGCATACTCAACAAGCCCTACATTTGATGGAGCCTCCTTAAACCAAATATATCCCTTAGCTCTAATAATAGATGTAGGGAACTCTGTTTCAAGATAATGCTCAAGCTTTAATCTATCAAATGGACGTCTTGCCTCAAAAACAAATGACTTAATACCAAAATCAGGATTAACCTTATCCATTTCCTCTTCTCTTGCTAAGGCCTTCGCAATACCAGAGGATGACATTAGCTTATCAAAATCAAGCTTCTTCTTAGTAAAAAGCTCAGACGATTTAACATTAGAATTAATAGCCTTAATAATAGTAGCCTCTGGCTGAAGCCTTCTTATTAAATCATATACAAGCTTAATCTTTTCCTCATCTAATAAATCACACTTATTCATAATAACAGTATTACAGAACTCTATTTGATCCATAATAAGGTTAATGATATCAGGCTCATCATCCTCACTATAATTCTCTATATCATCATAATACTTATTATAAATATAGTTAGAGTCTACGACTGTTACTATATCAGATAGATAGCACTTAGTCTTTATAAACTCCTCATACATTAAAAATCCATTTGCGATATTAGCAGGATTAGATACACCTGATGCCTCTACTAAAATCTTATCAATATTAGGATTAGATGCAAGCTCATCTATCTCCTTCATAAAATCATCCTGTAATGTACAGCAAATACATCCATTAGATAGCTCTACCATTCTCATATCCTTATTCTTAAGGTTAGAGCTGTTTATAAGCTTAGCGTCAATATTTACACTCCCCAAGTCGTTAACTATTAACGCAATATGTGAGCTATCCTCCTTTAATAAATTATTTAATAATGTGGTTTTACCACTACCCAAATACCCAGTTATAAGGTGTATTGGAACTCTCTTCATTTAAAATATACCCCTTTCTTGAAATTGAGACCTAGTCTCAAATTGAATTATACAGCAGCACCTCAATAAAGGCAATATATTTTTTAACAAAAAATGGCCTATCAATCGATAGGTCATTCTTTATCAATACTATTCTCATCTAAGCCATCAAGCTTGCCTTCATTTATAATCTCAATCATAACATCCGCAATAGCTGGATCAAATTGACTTCCCTTACATCTTTCAAACTCAGAGATTATCTTCTCCTTGCTGTAAGGCTCCTTATAAACTCTTCTTGTAGCCATAGCATCATAGCAGTCTGCACAGCAGATAACTCTTGCGACAAAAGGAATCTCTTCTCCCTTAAGCCCCTTAGGATATCCACCTCCACCATATCTTTCATGGTGGTACACAACACCATCATATATATGTGGTATTGTAGATATACTACCTATAATCTTACCACCCTCAGTGGTATGACTCTTCATAATCACAAACTCCTCATCAGTAAGACGTCCTGGCTTATTTAGAATTTCATTTGGAATAGCAATCTTTCCAATGTCATGAAGTAGGGCTATATAATATATATTATTCACTTCATCATCACTAAGCTTTAGAGCACGTGCTATCTCACGAGAGTATAATCCTACTCTTATAGAATGTCCCTTTGTGTAGGCATCCTTTGAATCAATCGTTCTTGCGATTGCTTCAATAGATTCAAGAGTAATCTTTTTATACTCATTTTGTCTTTTAACACTAAGCTTAATCCTATAGCTATAAATAGCCATTACTCCAAGAACTAATACTCCTGCAATAAGGAAGGCTATTAAAAGCCAGAAGGCCTCATACTCAGTAATCTTTTTATCCTTTACAATGCTAAATGATATATAAGCCTCACTGATAGTTCCATCATACTCCATAATATAAAGCTCAAAGGTATAGCTTCCACCCTCAAGGTTTTTATATTCTATTTCAAAGTCCTGATCAGATGATATAACCTGCCATTCCTTATCATAGCCCTTAAGCCTATAATAAACATTATAGTTTTGATTTTCAACATAGCTTAAAACACTAAATAAAATTGCAATATTATTATTTGAGCTGTTAAGCTTAATCTTAGAGGCATTATCTACAAGTGTGTTATCTACATAGATTGCGTCAAGATCAATCTTTCTTGATGTAGTAATTGATGGATCTGAATCTAGGTTATAGACAAGTATTCCATTAGATGTCATAAAATAGTATCTATTTTCATCACTATCATAATATCCTGTTGAATTAGCCACAAGGCTTGATCTAAGACCTGCAGCCTGATCAATTAGCTCATATGATACATATTCTTCGAATATATCATCTGTAATATATACATTTGCCTCAGAGGCAATATAGTATTTATTATTAATGTAAGCTATATCAACAACTGATCCTACTATATCTAGGTTTATAGAGGTAATACCACTATCATCTATAAAGTATAGCTTATTATTATCATTAAATAATATTCCATCATTTATATATAAGCACTTAAGCGTTGAATAGGTATTAGATGTATCAAGTCTTGTTAAAGCAGAGAAATCAGTAATTGAAGCCTCTAATACTCCTATAGTATTTAATACTACATATAATGTGTCATCATTATATGTCATATAAAGAGGAGCATAAGCTGTATCAATATACTCATATGATGAATCTGCTTCATTATATCTAGATACTCCTCTATCAAGACCTATAAATAGATAATCGTTACATGCTTTAAGAATTCTAAAATCCTTAGTTGGATCTGTATCTGCATCATAGGTATCCTTTGACATAATGTCATACTTTAAATATCCAGTCGCATCATATATTGTGCTTGCTAGATTATAATCATAATAATAAAGATATCCATCTGTACTTGATGTAGCAGCATATATCTTATCATTATATACCTCAAGATCTCTTATAGGGTTATCTCTTAAAATATTCATAAACATGATGATACTTCTTTCAACATCTGAACGTGAATCATCATCTACATAATCGTCAGGATTTATCGCAACACCATCAGGATCTATTACCTCAATACCTGATCCTGTAGCTATAAAGGTATAGTCATGATATACCTCCATAGTATAGGTTAGTCTATTTTCAATGCCATGCTCAAAGAAATAGTCTAGCATCCCAGTTTGAGTTATCTTTATAACTCCTATAGCACTAGATACTAGCCATAGATTACCCTCATAATCAAACATAACATCTTCCATAGAGGTATAATTAACAGTACTACTTTTTACCTTAGCTGCATCTAATATATTATCCTTATCTCCAATATATAGACCATCATCTGCAGAGATAAAGATAGTGCTATCCTTAATATAAATATCATTTACACTGCTTGTAAGCTCTGATGGCATAGTATATTCATAATCATCAGATAGGCTTCCATCACTATTAATTGAAAATATTATAATACTTTCAGTTCTTGAACCAATATAAAGCTCTCCACTATTGCAGTAGATAGACTTAATACTAAACTCATCATTTAGTAATTGGTTAGATAAATTATAATAAAGCTCATTCTTATCTACTACATAGTAATAAATAGACTCATTATAAACCTCTATCTCTGATACATTATAGCTATTAACCATTTCTATAGCATCCTGCTCTATATCATATTGATATAATCCTTGAGGAGTCGCTATAAGGACAGTATTATTAAATATTTCTATATCCTTTACTACCTGTATCTCAGATCCTAAATCAAGCTTTGTAATCTCATCATTACTATCCTTAATATAAAATCCCTTTTCACTACCTATGTATAGGGTATTATCAATAGCCTTTAGGCATACTATACCTGTTAGGTCATAGTCATCTATTTCTGTAATAGTTACAAAGTCCTTTGAATCATATCTAGTAAGGCCTGCATATTGTCCAATCCAAATATATCCATCCTCTGTTTGGCATATGGTATTGGCCTTTCCTGTTAAAAGACCACTATTCACATCATATAGGGTTTCTGTTTTATCACTTAAAAACTGTGAAGCATGAAGCTTTACAGGTGTTAGTGATATAAATATTAAAATGAACGAAAAAATAAAAATCAAAAGTTTCTTTTTCATTTCTTAGCTCCCACATTTAGTTCTATAGTATTATTTTATCACATTTGTATAGATAAATCATCGTTTACGCTTGATTAAAGAAATAATTAAAAAAAGACCTATCAATGATAGGCCTTAGAATTTTATGTGTCTAATGCCATAATAAAGTGCTTAAAGATGATACTATGTCCATAAACTAGTTATAAACATAGCACTAGCATCTTCCGCGGTCTTGAATCCCATGTGTTTATAGAAATTCAATTCATCATTATATGCTACAACTACTATTCTCAAATAATCTTTATAATAATTTTTCATTTTCAATACTAATTCTTTACCTATACCAAGATTATGATATTTTGGGTTAACTAATAGATAATGAATATACGATGTCATAATTCCATCGTCCATTGCACATATTAATCCAATTAATTTATCATCATCATAGCATGAATATACTGTTTTAAAATTTTTCATGGCTATAACTAATTTATCTGGAAAATGGCCGCTAGACCACTCTACTGATAAGAATAAATCTTCTAATTCTTCTTTTGTAAAGTCATGTTTATCATAGTATTTAAACATTATTATTTCACCTCATGTATTATTATAAAAATCTATTTTAAATTCGTCGTTATTACTTATAAAATGAATAATTATCTCAAATAGCAACTATTGCTTTGGCTCGCCGTATTCGCGAACCATTGCTTCTATGGTTATTACCCATTGCTTTCCAAACTTAGTAATATCAGAACCACACTTGAATTTTCCATTTTTTATAGCGTGACGTAATGTAGAATCATCTATGTTCCACTTTTCTGCAGCGTCACCAAGTGCCATAATACCGTCAAATCTAGAAGGTACAATACTACCATTATAATAAAGCTCTTCTGCAGCTAAATCTATTTTATCATTCCAAATAATACCATAACCACCTACATCTACATGTACTTGATAAAATAGATTGTTTTCTTTTAATTCGTTAAAGATAGATATTCTTTCAAATAATGGTTTAATATCATATATTTTTGATACACCTTCACAAAATTCAACAAATAACATGTAATTATCTAGGGCTGTAACTGTCCTTAC
>JAILRQ010000077.1 GCA_024698125.1 Acholeplasmatales bacterium | reverse complement strand
GACAGGTTACCTATGTATTACTCACCCGTTCGCCACTGGAGTGCAAGCACTCCCGTTCGACTTGCATGTATTAGGCATGCCGCCAGCGTTCATCCTGAGCCAGGATCAAACTCTTCATATTATAATTTGTTTGTCAGAACTTTAAGTTCTGTTAATTCCTTTTGCTCAATTTCTTTAAGAATTGATTATCATTTTTTAATTCGATAATTCGCTTGGTTTGTATCATTATTCAGTTTTCAAAGACCTATTGTGATACGTGATTTTTTCACGCTCACTCATTATATTAAAACTGACTTCATTTGTCAATAATAATATTTAAAATAAGTGGTGGTCAGGGCTGGTTTCGAACCAGCGAACCCTAAGGAGCAGATTTACAGTCTGCCGCGTTTAGCCTCTTCGCTACCTGACCGTTTGTATTTTCACTTTTTCGCAGTGCTTTTTTATTATATTACAAGAAAATCATAATTGCAAGTACTTTTTGAAAAATTGTTTTAAGTCATAATAAAAGCCTATTTCAAGGCTTCATTATTAATCTTCTTAACTTTTTTATCAAGCTCGTATTTTGGCATCATTATGACTCTTTGGCATCCACGGCACTCAAGCTTAATATCAGCTCCTGTACGGACTACCTTCCAATCATATGAACCACATACATGTGGCTTTTTAGTAGTGAGTATATCATTTAGCTTATATATCATATAATACCTCACTACTTTAAAAGCTTATCGATTATCTTTTGGATATCATCATTATTATCTAATGTAATAGTGATTCTTCCATCATTAACCTTCATACGAGATCCCTTATATGTCATACGGAATGCTCTTTCGTATGATTTATATTCTGTTAATCTCTTATGGGTTTTTCTCTTAACGCTATTCTTCTTAGGCTCAGCCTTTAAAAGGTCCTCAACCTCACGTACACTAAGACCCTTCTCTACTATATCACGGGCAAGGCTTGTAATTCTTTCACTATCCTTAAGCTTAGATAGAGCACGTGCATGTCCCATAGATAGCTTACCCTTATCACATAATGCTAAAACATCCTCAGGAAGGGATAATATACCAAGAACATTAGTAACATAGCTACGGCTCTTACCAACCTTCTTTGCAAGCTCTGTTTGATTAACACTAAGCTCATTCATTAGGGCTTGGTATCCTAAAGCCTCCTCAACAGGCGTTAAATCCTCTCTTTGAAGGTTTTCTACTATAGCTAGCTCTACCATCTTGCTCTTCTCATAATCACGTACTATAGCAGGGATTGTTTGAAGACCTGCTCTAACAGAGGCTCTAAATCTTCTCTCTCCTGAAATAATAACATAATCCTCGCCTACATGCTTAACAACAATAGGCTGAAAAACACCATGCTCCTTAATAGATTCAGCAAGCTCTACTATTTTCTTATCGTCAAAGGTATGACGAGGCTGATATGGATTAGGCTTAATCTTATCTAGAGGAATCTCTACAACATTCTCACTAGACACATTTCCTACATAATCATTCTCATCAAGCAGACTCTTTAATGAAACTCTTTTATTTTCCATTATTTTGAATCAACTCCTTTGCTAGATCTCTATATCCCTTAGCCGCAATAGATGACTTTGCATATACACTAACAGGCTTTGAGTACATAGGGGCCTCAGAGGCCTTAACATTCTTAACAATAATAGTATTAAATACCTTCTTACCGAAGCATTCCTTAATTTCTGTAACGATTTGCCAGCAAGACTTAACATTCTTCTCAAGCATAGTAAGAAGTACACCCTCAATTTCAAGCTTCTTACCATTAATCTTCTTTTTCTTTTGAACTACCTTAATTGTATTAAGTAGCTGTGTAAGTCCATCCATTGCAAGGAATTGGCATTGAACCGGAATTAATACAGAATCAGCTGCGTATAACGCATTTAATGTAATAACTCCAAGTGATGGTGGACAGTCAAAAATAATGTAATCATAATATCTTCTTACACTGTCTACTGCCTCTGCAAGTAAAAATAGCTTATCTGGATTATCAGCAACCTCAAGCTCTAAATCAGCTAGGCTTAGATTTGAGCATACAACATCACATGATGCATACTGTGGATTTACAACCGCATCCATCATCTTAACCTTACCTAAAAGCACATCATGAATTGTATGCTTAATAAGCCTACGGTTAATACCAAGGCTACATGTAGCAGATGCTTGTGGATCTAAATCTATAAGTAATGTTTTCTTCTTAAACTTTGCAAGATAATCAGAAAGATTAACTGATGTGGTTGTCTTACCAACTCCACCCTTTTGATTAGTTACCGCAATAACCTTACACTTATCTTCCATTTAAAATCCTCCCTTCTACTTTAAAGGCTTATTCTTTATAAGAGCGAACTTCCTTGGATACTTTTGTGGTGTATCCTTAACCTTTTTAATAATTATAAGCTCTCTTTCTCCCATATCATATGGAAGTGTGAAATCAAGCCTATCAACTACTTCTCCACCAAGTAGCTTTATACCATTTAAGGCCTCATTAAGCTCCTCCTGTCCTTCCTTTGACTTCATCGCAATGAAAAGACCACCCTTCTTAACGAAAGGGATACAAAGCTCAGATAGGATATTTAATCTTGCTACTGCACGTGCAGTAACAACATCAAATCCCTCTCTATTCTCTAAGGCATACTCCTCTGCACGTCCGTGTATAGGAGTAACATTTGAAAGCTCAAGCTTCTTACAAAGCTCAGCTAAAAAAATGATTCTTTTATTTAATGAATCAATAATAGTAACATCTAAATCACTATTAATTATAGCATTAGGTACGCTAGGAAATCCAGCACCTGCGCCAACATCTAATAATTTTATTTTACCAGAGGGTAAGGCCTTACTTAATATTAATGAATCATAGAAGTGCTTAATCATAACACTATCATAATCTGTAATAGCTGTAAGATTAGTATGCTCATTATATGACACTAAAAACTCATAATAGGTATTGAACCTATTAAGAGCCTCATCTGTTAGATTAATATTAAGCTTTAAAGCCTCATCTCTTAACTCCATAATGTAATCCCTCTAAATAAACTATAAGTACTGCAATATCTGCTGGGTTAACACCCATAATTCTTGATGCCTGTCCAATTGTTTTAGGAAGCACCTTCATAAGCTTCTCACGAGCCTCAGTCGCAAGATTATGAACATCATTATAATTAATATCATCAGGAATCTTTCTTTCATCAAGAGACTTCATCTTCTCTGCTTGATTAAAGGCCTTATTAATATATCCCTGATACTTTAATAGAATCTCAACCTCAGTCATAATATCTGAAATATCATCAATACCCTCAACTATAGATAGCTGATTTGATATTTTAAGCATTTCTAAAATATTATCTGACGATATCTCTGGTCTTTTTAATAAATCATAATAAAGAGTAGACTCAAGCATTGGAGTAGATCCAATTGATTCTAGATATTTATTATTCTCCTCATTCTTCTTAAATCTATTCTTCTTAAGTATTTCCTCAAGAATTGAAATATTATTAATCTTAAGATTTAATCTTTCCATTTGCTCATCTGAAATAAGACCATATTCATGTCCATACTTTCTAAGTCTTATATCAGCATTATCATTTCTAAGTAATAATCTATACTCAGCACGTGATGTTAAAAGCCTATATGGCTCATCAGTACCCTTAGTAACTAAATCATCAATTAAAACTCCAATATATGCCTCATCACGCTTTAGGATAAGTGGCTCCTTACCATTAAGCTTAGCACAGGCATTAATACCTGCCATAAGACCCTGACATGCGGCCTCCTCATATCCAGATGTACCATTAATCTGGCCTGCTGTAAATAATCCCTTTATAAGCTTAGTCTCAAGTGAAGGCCATAGCTCAATTGGGTTAATCGCATCATATTCAATAGCATATGCATATCTTGCGACTACACAGTTCTCAAGACCTGGTAATAATCTTATCATCTTGTCCTGAATATCTATTGGCATAGATGTAGAGAATCCTCCGATATATGTCTCTGGTATAGTAAGTCCTTCTGGCTCAAGGAAGATTTGATGTCTTTCCTTATCAGCAAAACGAACAACCTTAGTCTCAATAGATGGACAATATCTAGGACCTACTCCCTCTATTACTCCACCATACATTGATGACTTCTCTAGGTTATCATTTATAATCTTATGTATTTCCTTATTAGTATAGATTAATGCACAATCTACATTAACCTTCTCTATTTGATCATATCCCTTATCAAAGCTAAACTTCCAAGGATATGTATCTCCAGGCTCTCTTTGAGACTTAGAGAAATCAATAGATGATGTAACAATTCTTGGAGGTGTTCCAGTCTTTAGACGTTGAACACTAAATCCAAGGTCTGATAGCTGCTTTGATATACCATAGGTTGTAGGCTGGTTATCTGGTCCCTCATACTTAAAATCAAATCCTCTTAGAGTTCTTGAATTAAGATATGTACCTGTAGTTAAAATAACAGTCTTAGACTCTATTCTTTCACCAGTTGTAAGAATAACTCCTCCTACTGTATTATCATTAACAATAATACCATCAACTAAGGCCTCCTTTAAATCAAGGTTCTTAGTCTCCTTTAAATGCTTAAGCATATACTTAGGATAAAGTGTCTTATCAGCCTGACAGCGTAATGCTCTTACAGCAGGTCCCTTTGAAGAATTAAGCATCTTCATTTGAATCTGACACATATCAGCATTCTTACCCATATATCCACCAAGAGCATCAATCTCACGAACAACTATACCCTTAGCTGGTCCTCCAATTGATGGATTACATGGCATGGAACCAACTCTATTTAATGCTCCTGTTACAAGCAATGTTTTTTTACCAATATTTGCAGCAGCTAAGCATGCCTCACATCCAGCATGTCCACCACCAACAACTATAACATCATACATGTTATTACCTTACTTTCTTTAATAAACATTTCTATTTTATCATTATATTTAATTTTAGTAAAGAATTAAAAAGGTGCACATCAGTGCACCCATTTAATTACCAGAATAGACCCTTCTTAGTATAGTTCTCTAAAACCTCTTCAGA
>JAILRQ010000096.1 GCA_024698125.1 Acholeplasmatales bacterium | reverse complement strand
AATCTTATCCATTCCAAGGGACATAAATTGTACTGATAAATAATCTCCATACTGGTCTACTACAAGACCTGGAAGATTATCAGCCTCAGAGAATACTAGTCTACAGCATCCTATAATACCAAGAGTTTTACGATGCTCTATCGCAAACTCTATTCTTTTCTTAAAGAATTCTTTATCTATAACCTCATTCTCATCGAATGATAATATTCTTACCATTATCTTTGAAGATGTGTTTAAAAATCCGTAGCATAAGAAATTACCATCAAAGGTATTAACCCTGCATACCTCACCATTTTTAATCTCACCATCAAATGAATTAACCTCATTATTAAATATCCAAGGGTATCCTAAGATTTTTTCTCTTTCCTCACCCTTGTTTAATCTAATTGTTAGCATCTATCTCTATTCCTGCTTCCTTTAGCGTTTCCTCTAATGCCATAGATGCATATTTAACACAATCGATACAAGGACATAATAGCTTACCAGTCTCAATACCCTTTAATACCTTACATTGTGTATGTCCTGCGTTTTCCTTAAATCTATTAAGCATCTTAGCTGACATAGTCATAGTTCTCTTTCTTGGATCATTATTTAATAATCCTAAAATAATATTGGCTCCAATTATAGATCCACATGTAGCCTCTAGATTACCCATTCCAATTCCAAATCCTGACCCGATTTTTCCTAGGACCTCATAATCTACTCCTGTTAAATCGCTATAGGCCTTTAATACTGATTGTGTGCAGTTATAACCCATATTCTTATAATTCATTGCGTCATCAATTCTTGACATAATATCACTTCCTGCACTCATTATATCACAACAAAAAACTACCTACCACAATTATGCAGTAGGTAGTTTATATTTTTTTATAATTCAATATTTAGCTTAGCCTTAACGAATTCCTTAATAATCTTTACAGACTCATCAATTCCAACTGATGAATTAAGGCAAAGGTCATAAGTATCAGCCTTACCCCACTTCTTATCTGAATAGAAGTTATAGTAAGATGCACGCTTCTTATCCATCTTTACAATAACATTTTCAGCCTTCTTAGGCTCAACATTATAGTACTTGATAGCACGCTCAACTCTATCCTTCATTGGTGCTGTAACAAAGACATTAACTACATTTTCCATATCCTCAAGAACATAATCTGCACAACGTCCAACGATAACTGCAGATTCAGCCTCAGCAACCTTCTTAATAGCCTCAAATTGTGCTAAGAAAACCTTTTGTCCTAAAGATAGATCAACACTAAATGCTGAAGGTACTACCCCACTAAATAGACCATCCTTCTTCTCATCATATGTTTCAATAACATGATTAGATAACCCACTCTCAATAGCAGCCTTTGCAAGTAGCTCATTATCATAGAACTTAATTCCAAGCTCCTCTGCAAGCTTCTTAGCTATGAATCTTCCTCCTGAACCATATTGTCTTCCAATTGTAATAATAAATTTCATAACAAATCACTTCCTTAATTAAATTATAGCCCAATTTTTAAAAAAATTAAAGGCTTATTGCCAAAATAAATATTGACAAAGAGAAATAGTTTGATATAATTTAATCGTTGTGTCCTGGCCCGTTGGTGAAATGGTTTAACACACATGCCTTTCACGCATGCATTTATGGGTTCGAACCCCGTACGGGTCACCATCTAAAAATAATGCTCTAGCATATGCTAGAGCTTTTTTTCACTTTTAATTATTCTTCTTTTTATATATAATAATATTATAAGAAAAAAGGAGATAATATTTATGAATATAATTAAAACAGATAAAGCACCAAAGGCTATTGGTCCATATAGCCAAGCAATCATGACTAATAATATGCTATTTGTATCAGGACAATTAGGATTAAATCCTTCTACTATGGAGCTTCCAGAATCTATTTTAGATCAGGCATATCAATCATTTACAAATATTGGAGAAATCCTTAAGGAGGCAGGAATGTCATATGATGATGTAGTAAAAACTACAGTTTTTATTACAGATATTTCTAAGTTTTCAGCAGTAAACGAGGTTTACGCTACATTCTTTAAGGGTAATCCTGCTCGTTCTTGTGTTGAGGTATCTAAGCTTCCTAAGGGTGCACTTATCGAATGTGAGGTTATTGCTGTAAAGCGTTAAGCAACAAATTTGACAAAGTGTATTCGACTAGTGTATTATATAAGTAGGATAAGGGAAATCCTTAAAAAATCCCTGGTGAATATTTGAACACACATCAAATATTTTCCAATAATCTTTTCCAAACCCCCTTTAAAAAAGGCCTATGAGAAATCATAGGCTTTTTTCTTTTCTATTAATGTAGGTGCTTAATTACATCTACACAAATTGTAGCACTTCTATTTGCGGCCTCATCCTCGAAGGTAGCATATTCTGCTTGCTGATTTGGTGAGTCAATAGAATCTGATATAAAACGAATTGATGCGAATGGGATTTGATATAGGTAGCAGATTTGTGCTACTGCTGTACCCTCCATATCAATTCCATAGAAATCATTATTATAGTTAGGGATGTAGTTTAGCATCTTTCTATCAGTGATAAATGAGTCTCCTGTTAAAATTGTTCCCTCATAATATTTAATATTAAGGGCTTTAAGAGCTCTTTCAATATCATTTACAACTCTAGAATCAGATACATAATACTTTGGCATACCAGGAACCTGTCCAAGGGCATATCCAAAGCCTTGAGCATCTACATCATGGTATGCTAATACATTACCAATTAAAACATCAGATGTCTTAAGTGGGTCTAGGCATCCAGCAATACCTGTATTTATTACAACATTTGGCTTATAAATATTACATAGTAGTGATGTTGCATGGCTAATATTAGCCTTTCCTACTCCACCACGTACAACTATAGCCACATTCTCTCCAACCTGTGCCTTATAAAACTTTACTCCTGCAATTACAGTTTTTTGATAATTAGGTAATGACTCCTTTATAAGCTTTACCTCTTTATCCATTGCAGCTACTATACCAATAATCATTTTTAATTTCCTCCAATTAGCTTAGTTTTTGCCCATCTTCCACTTCTAAATCTTATAAGGAATATAATAGCCCTCATACATTCATCAGCGGCCATGACAATCCATACACCAACAATTCCATATCCGAGTATGCTCTTAGATCCTAAAACAAATGATCCACCAACTGCTACTACCCAGCAGAATATAATACTTAATACAGTTGGGAATAGCACATCTCCAGATGTCTGCATTGTTCTTACAAAGATAATGTTAAATGCTCTTCCTACCTCAAGGACTAAATCACATATCATAACCTTCTTAGCAATATCTAAAAGTTCTGTATCAGTAATATCAAACATACGGAAGCAAGGATCACTAAATATTACCCAGATAGTCGCAATAGCTGTTGATGTTATAACACCAAGTATTAGTGTTTGCCAAATCTTCTTCTTAGCACTCTCTATATCTCCTCTTCCAAATAGCTCTCCAATTACAACCTGCATAGATAAGGATACAGATTCAGTTATAAGATATGTGACCATCGCAAACATAGATGCGTAGGTCTTAACATTAACAATATCAGTTCCATAGGAATTAATTACAACAAGGATTATTAATTGTGATGCCTGATATGAGAAGGATTCAGATGAAATAGGTACACCTATTCCAACATACTTTAAAATAAATCCTCCATGTAGGAATTCATTGAATTTGAATTTAACACCTACCTTTATTGTATAAATAATTGCCATTAAAATCAAGCCTACAAAACGAGATAGGGCAGATGCAATGGCAACTCCTACTATTTGATAGTGTGGTATTAAGATAAGATTTCCCAAAATATTTAAAGCATTTACTATAACATTTATTATCATAGACTCTCTCATAAATGAATTAGCCTTTAAAAGAGCCGCAAATGTAATAGAAATAAGCTGCATAAAGATTAAGCTTCCTGTAATCATTAAATACTTTACTGCCTCAGCATACGCATCATCAGGACATTTAATCCACTTAAGGAAGAATCTTCCAAATATTAAAAGCAGTAAAGAAATAATTATTGATGTGATTGTATTAAAAAAGAAAGCTGTAGAATATACCTTCTTCTCACTTGCTATATTCTTGCTTCCCTTAAACTGAGTTATAAGAATAATTGCGGCACTACTAAATATAGTAAAGGATCCTATTACAATGTTTAAAATACTATTAGCATTTGTAATAGCAGTTACAGCTGTTGGATATTTTCTCATCATAATTTGGTCAGAATATCCAACAATAAGCTGTAGTAATAGCTCTAAAAACATTGGAATTGCAAGTAATAATAGGTACTTAAAGCTTTTAAGCTTCTTACCTCTTTCTATAAACTTTGTATCTATTTCCTGTGTTTGTTCCATATATATCACCTTAACAACTAGAAAGATTATAGCACTTTAAAAAAATAATGCAATTATATAACAAAAAAAGGCCCTAAGGCCTTTATTTATTCTTGTGCAAGTATTGTTACGTTAACAGTTTTAGGAAGCTTCTTAAGCTCAAGGACAAGCTCCTCTACGCTTATTTGTAGCTTGATTGTATCAATCATAATTGTAATATAGGCATAACGAGTAACTGGAGTATCCTGGTTAATTGTTATGATATTACAGTTATGCTCTGCAATCTTTGAAAGTACATTAGATAATGCACCATATTCATTGTCCACCTGAACAAGGAAAATGGCTCTTTTTCCCATTCTTTTAGGTGGAGTCATTACATGATCAGCATACTTATAGTATGTGCTTCTAGAGATTCCTACTATCTTACAAGCCTCACTTACAGAGATTTTCTTCTCCTCAATAAGCTCCTTTGTTTTATATGCTTGAATAAAGGCTTCAGGTAGGGCATCTACATGAACTAATAAGCTATCCTTCATATTACTCAACTAAGTTAGTATAGATAACCTTGATTGCCTTCTCAAAGTCTTTATTGTCAACACCAATGATGATATTGAACTCATGTGAACCTTGGGCAATAACCTTAACAGAGATTCCATTATCTCCTAATACAGCGAATACTCTTCCACTGAATCCAGGCTTATATGCCATGTTCTTTCCAACGACAGCAACTAAAGCTATATTGTTCTCAGTTTCTACTGAAACAATATCCTCAATCTCATTTAAAGCTTCCATAACCTTATATCTAATCTTCTCTAATGAAGCAGTTTCAACTACAAAGCTGAATGCGTCAACTCCTGTAGGAACTAGCTCAATATTAAGGTTGAACTTCTTGAATATATTAAAAATCTGTGATAATACATCAATCTTCTTAGCAAATCTCTTCTTGATTACCATGATTGAAGTAAAGTCCTTCTTTCCAGCAAGTCCTGTAATAGCAGTCTCTGTTTGGAAATCATTTGCAGAAATAATTGTACCTGCATCCTCAGGTGCATTTGTATTACGAATATTGATAGGAATGTTAGAATCCTCAATAGGGAAGATAGCATCCTGGTGAAGTACTGAAGCTCCCATATAAGAAAGCTCACGAAGCTCCTCATATGTAATCTTTGTAATCTTACGAGGATTATCAACTACTCTTGGGTCAGCCATAAGAATTCCTGAAACGTCAGTCCAGTTCTCATAAACCTCTGCCTCTAAGGCACGAGCAACGATTGAACCAGATACATCTGATCCTCCACGGCTGAATAGATGAATCTCACCAGTCTCATATGATCCATAGAATCCTGGCATTACAAATAGATTATCTCCTGCAGCAGCCTTAATAAGCTTTGTAGTCTCATCATAGTTTACGCTACCATCAAAGTTAAAGCGCATAACATCAGCTGCATCAATGAACTTGCATCCAATATATGATGCCATAAGCTTAGCAGCAAGATACTCTCCACGAGATACTAAATAATCTTGGTTTAAAACCTTCATATTCTTCTCGATTGTATCAAACTCTGCCTCAAGGTCTAGGTCAAGATTTAAATCATTCTTAACCTCAAAATATCTTTCCTTAATTTGATTAAAAATTGAATCATAATTAACTTTGTACTTAATATGTGCAAATAATAGATAAAGTAGGTCTGTAATCTTATTATCAGTAGACTTTGATTTACCGATAGCTGAAACTACAACTCCTCTTCTCTCAGGGTTCTTGATAACGATATCTCTAACCTTCTTAAATTGTGTGGCATTCGCCATTGAACTTCCACCAAATTTACATACAATACTCATATTCTTATTTTCTCCTATTCTATAACTGCACCATCATGTGCAATTGTAAGCTTATATACCTTAAAATCTGTAAAGCTATCAAATGTATGCCCAATATCCTCCTTAGAAATTACAAGAAGGGTTGGACCAGCTCCAGAGATAGCAAATGCATATCCCTTTTCATGAGCAAGCTTCTTAATCTCAGTAGAATCCTTAATTAAAGGCATTCTATATGGCTCATGTGCCTTATCATCTAAAAGATCAACAATCATCTCTAAATCTCCCTTGCTGAATGCATATGGGATATTAGCAACTCTTGAAGCATTATGCGTAATATCAGCATAGCTTAATTCCTTTGGTAAAACAGAACGAGCCTTAGATGTTTGAAGCTCGAAGTTTGGAACTAGTAAATTAAACTTTAAATCTGCTGATACATCATATCTTACAGGCTTATATGTATCATTTGCCTTATATGAGGCAATAAGTCCTCCAAACATTGCAGGAGCAATATTATCAGGATGTCCCTCAATAGCTGTAGCTATTTGGAAGCATTCATCATATGATACCTTATCCTTTAAGAAATGCTTTGCAGCTAAGACTCCAGCTACAATACATGTAGCACTTGAACCAAGCCCACGAGATGTAGGAACCTCCTGGTCAAGCATATAAATCTTAACTGGGTAAGCATTCATCTTTAGATAATCAAAGACCTTCTTGTATGAGCTACATACAAGATTATGATGTGGATTTGAATATCTTCCTTGGAAGTCAACCATTTCAAAATGGTCTGCTCTTTCAAATCCAAACATATTATACATTGAAAATGCTACACCAAGGACATCAAATCCAGGTCCTAGGTTTGCAGATGTTGCAGGTACCTTAATCTTAATCATCAAGCTCACCTACTACCTTCTTAAGGTTATCGTAGGTAGCATCAAGATCCCAAACCTCTCTTAAGTAATCTGACTTAATTGAGTTAAGTGCAAGAATTCTTGGGTCTGGTAAAACTCCAGTCATCTTAGAGATTGTGTTGATGTTATCAAACTCATCCTCTGCAGGAGTAATATCTAATGCCTTGCAAATAGTATCACTAAACTTATATGGATTAGCTGTTGATAAAATTACAGTAAATGTATCATCACCAGTCTCCTCCTTATACTTCTCGTAGCATCCATAAGCTACTGCAGTATGAGGATCCATTAAATGCTTAGTCTTCTTATATAAATCTCCAATAAGCTTAACAGTCTCAACCTCATCACAAGAAGCTGCCGCAAAAGAATTAAGCTCTGCTACATACTTCTCATCAAGAACATACTTCTTATTATTAGTTAAGTCCTCCATAAGCTTTTCAACATACTTAGCATCCTTTGTAATCATGAATAATAATCTCTCAAGATTTGAAGATACTAGAATATCCATTGAAGGGCTGTTTGTTGTATAGAAATCACGATTAGCGTCATAAACACCAGTCTTGAAGAAATCTGTTAATACCTTATTCTTATTTGAAGCACAAATAAGCTTTCCAACAGGAAGTCCTAAAAGCTTTGCGATATATCCAGCAAGGATATCTCCAAAGTTTCCTGTAGGTACACAGAAGTTAACATTATCTCCAAACTTAATCTTAGAGCTATGAACAAGCTCACAGTAAGAATAGAAATAATAAATGATTTGTGGAGCTAAACGTCCAATGTTAATTGAGTTTGCACTTGATAGGTCAAGAGTATTGAACTTCTCTTGGTTAAAGAACTTCTTAACAGTTCTTTGGCAATCATCAAAGTTTCCATTTACAGCAAAGCTCTTAGAGTTTACTCCATTAAATGATAGCATTTGCTTCTCTTGGAATTGAGAAACTCTCTTATTAGGATATAAAACATAAATGTTTGTATTATCAATCTTTGTAAATCCGTTTAAGGCAGCACTACCTGTATCTCCTGAAGTTGCAGTTAAAACAACTGTCTTCTTTGTATCACCTAAATACTTCTTTGAAAGCTCAACAAGTGAAGGTAATAATGTAAGTGCCATATCCTTGAATGCGAATGTAGGTCCATTAAATAAATTAAGGAAGCTATATCCATCATAGTTTACAACACTAACTGCACCCTTAGGGAAGTTAACACTGCTATAAGCATGGTCAACTGCAGCACTGATATCCTCAGCCTTAAAATCATCGAATAAGAAGCTTAAAATCTTCTTAGCCATTTCATTATATGAAAGTGTAAGGAATGACTCACCAAATCCAATTGGATTGATGCTTTCAAATACGAATAATCCACCCTTACTACTTAATCCCTTTAAAATTGCCTCTGCGCTATTTACTCTTTCGTTTCCTCTTGTACTAATTAACATAATTCCACCTCTAATATTTTCCATTATACTTGTATTAAAAATTTATACAAGTGTTTTCTCTAAAAAAACACATTTTATTTTGTTTTGAAAATGTTTTCATCTATAAATATTTGCCAATTTCGAGAACTATTCGTTCACTTTTCGATTTTCCAAGCATTTCTATAATTTTAAATCTACCTTTACCCCTAACTGATATAATATCATTCGTTTTCGTCTCATGATTGTTATTTAGGGTTAAAGCTTGGTTAACCTTAACATTACCTGCCTTAATAAAATCCTGGGCTATAGAACGAGCAATGTTATATACTCCTGCTATTATTGTATCAAGCCTCATAGATGATACAAATATCTTCTCACTTGATAGGGTTATAACATTTGAAAGCTCACCAGTATACTCCACTACCTCAACAGGCTGATGTGATATAAGCCTAAGATTATCCATGATAAAGCCTGCGTTTTCACTTGAAGCCATAATATAAACATCAGAGCTATTAAACAAAATATCTCCAAAAACCTCACGCTTAATTCCAAGCTCCATTAATACTGCTAAAACCTTTCTATGATTAAGCTCTAAATATTTCTTATTATAGTTAAGCTTAAGCCTTGTAATCTTAAAGTCTGGAGCTTCAAGCTCAAATGGTGATATAACACACTTCTTATATTCAGCATCACTATATCCTCCATCAAAATAGGCATAGCAATCCTTACCCATTATATATTTAATTATTTCTTGCTTGCGGATGTCTAAAAACTTTAGGGTAGAAACCTTATAGTTATTTAAGGCATTATCCTTTAGAGAATATATTCTTTTAAAGAACATTTCCTCCTCTTCATTAATTGGCTGCATGAATTCACCTCATTACAAAAATGATTATAACATAAAAAATTAAGTGATATTATAAAATATCACCTAATTTCTGAATTTATTCATCTTTATTATCTGCTAAATCAGCAAATTTCTTCTTCATTGTAGGATTATTGTATGTAAGCTTTTTAATTGTAAGGTCCTGAGCCTTATCATTTGCAATCCTTAGCTGATTTTCAGATTTAGTTAAGGCTTCCTTAACCTTCATAAGATTTTTAATAGACTTATCAATTTCATCTATTGCTGCCTCGAAGTTATTCTTTGCAGACTCATAATTCTTACCAATTGAATCCTTGAAGCCAAAAAGCTTATCCTCAAAGTTTGTAACATCGATATTTTGAGCCTTATATATTTCAATCTCCCTTAAGGCTTGAGCATTATTTAAGGCGGCATTTCTTATAAGGCTAATTAAAGGAATAAAGAATTGTGGACGAATTACATACATCTTAGGATATCTATATGAAACATCTACTATTCCATTATTATAGAAATCATTATCCTTTTCAAGCGTTGTAACAATTACAGCATATTCACATTTCTTCTTTAATCTATCCTTATCAAGCTTATCAAAGAAGCTTTCAATCTTATGCTTTGAAGCAGTAAGATCTGCCTCATTCTTCATTTCAAACATAATTGAAACAAACTCTGTACCATCTAAGTAATCTCTAAAAATATAATCTCCCTTAGTACCCTCAGAGGCATCATTATCCTTTTCAAAGTAAGCATTAGGGAAGGCTGATGTCCTTATTTGGTTAAATGAAATCTCACAGTGCTGCTCAAGGGTTTCTCCAAGCATCTTTGTAGACTGCTGTACCTTTAAATCCTTATAGAAATCAATTTCCTTATCCTTACCCTTTAGGATAACCTCAAACTCACTTTTAGCCTTCTCTAGCTCTAGGCTCTTTTCAGTTTCACTATTCTTAAGACTCGCCTTAAGAGTTTCAATTTCAAGATTCTTCTCATTAAGCTTTTCTGTAAGCACAAGCTTATCTTGTGTATCCTTATTATTAAGCTCATTTTCAAGCTTAAGTATTTTCTCCTTATACCTTGAAATCTCATCAAGGCTTTGACTCTTTACCTTACTCTCTACATTACTAACCTCAGACTTAAGCTTTTCATTTAAGCTTTTTATCTCATTATCCTTAGATAATAATGTAAGCTTTTGCTCATTTATAAGCTTATCAAGCTCCATTTGCTTTTCTGATTCATATTGAGATAGCTTGTTCTTAAGGCTCTCAATAGTTTGATTAAGCTCATTAGCCTTCTTTTCGTCTTCGAGCTTCTGATTTTGTAAAGCCTTATCCCTTAAAAGCTCTCCTTCTCTTTCCTTGGCCTTTAAAGCCTCATCAAGCTTTTGCTTATAAGCCTTGTTCTCCTCATTATCAATACTTTCTAAAATAGACGTAGTATCTACACTATTTAAAGCTGTAAGGTCGATTAAATCTCCCTTACATCCATCCTCATCAAGAATTAGCGTATTCTTATCCTTAACTATAACATTTAACTTCTTCATATAATCAAATCCTTTCCTTCTATTAACATATTAACAAATAATAGTAAACTATGGTGTCCAATTATTGGACTCCATTATTTATTATAGTTAACGGTTTTAAGATTTTCATCAAATCCATTCATAATAATAGATAATTTTGAATCATCCCTTGCATACTCTAAAGGATAGAACTCCTTCTTTGTCTTATAAAAATCTATCATTTTTAAGATAACCCTTTTAACAGGAATTAAATCATCAAATGAATTATATCCCTCTATTGTATCCATCCTATAATTATTATCCTCATCAAGATATCTTATAGTATCATTTATAATCTCTCCACGGCTTCCATGTATAACAAGGTATGGGTTTCTTATATGTGATCTATATTCCTCTGAATTAAAATCATATATAACCTTAATATTATCCCAATTTATAAATAGGTGCTTTGTAGAATATTGCTTAATCATTCCATCATGGAACTCGTCATATCTTGTTCTTGTATGAGTAATATTCTCCTTAAATGATGAGCCTGTAATAGAAAGAGCTTTAAAATCACCTAGGATGTGACGAATAATGCTTATTCCATGATAGTCATGAGCATATGAAAATGTGATACTTTCTATATCTCCTAGATATCCCTTTTCTATATATTCCTTAATCCTTATAAAATAATCATAAAACTGATATTGCTCTGCTATTTGATAAAGGCCCTTATACTTCATCATAGAATCAATTAAATCATCCTCTAAGGCGATTGGTGTTTCCTGAAGGACAGGAATACCCTTTTCAAGGAAAAACGCTGATAAGGCTGTGTTTACCTTCTTAGATGAAGTATTTATAATAAAGTTTGGCTTAAGAGATATAATATCCTCCTTATTAGTTGTAAGATTTATATTATAAGCCTTTAAAGGCTCATAAATAGTATTCTTATCTCTTACAAGAGCTCCTACTATCTCTATATCATCTATCATACCTATCGCATCAACAAAATACTTAGACCTATAGCCTAATCCTAAAATACAAACCCTTATCATTAATATCGCCTCCATTAAATTAATTATAGCATATAAAAACTATATTATTATATTACCTTTACTTTTAAAATATCATAGGGTAAAATTAAATCAAAATTTAATAGGAGGATTTTATTGTGAAAAAATTATTAAAGCTTTTATCAGGAGCTATAGTTTTAGTTTTAATGATGCTAGCATCATTTAAAATTACTACAAACGCTGATACTGGACCAAAGCCATCCGTAAGCATTTCAATTGAAGGAAATACATCAGGTATGTATTTAACACTTCTTTCAAGCAAAGAGGGGTCAGGACCTTGGTATGTTAGTGAGGAGGATATAGCAGAGGCTGATAGCATTGACACTAAGTTTAGTGACTATGCAGCCACAGATAGTTTCTATTATCTATATAATTATTCTAGCATCGAAGATGGTTCATATCACTGGGGATATTATCCACCTGAAACATTTAAAATTGTAATATATGATAGTGTAAACGATAAAATTATTACAGATGGTATAGAGTATACTAGGGAGTATTTCCATACTATATATACTCTTACATTAACTGATTCTTCATATAATGTAGATGTTACAAGCTATGATACATTTACTGTAGATGATGAAAGTGGGGATACTAAAAATCTAGTATTAGGCTTCCTACTTCGTCTTGTAATTTGTCTTGCAATTGAGGTAGTGATCGCGTTCTTATTTAAGATTAAGAGGTGGCAATATCTTGTTGTTGTGTGTGCTAATGTTACAACTCAACTTATTTTAAATCTAATTCTATTACTAATTATAAAGAATAATGGATTTAATGAGGCAATGCTATATACTACATATACATTCCTAGAGATTGCAATTATTGGTATCGAATGGTTAGCATACATTCTATTTATTAATAGGGCTAATAAAGAAAATGAAATTAGTAAGCTTAAGCTTCTTATCTATTCACTTTCAGCAAATGCCGCATCATTTGTTTTAGGATTTATTATTCTACAAATATTACAATATTAAAAAAGAGTCTAAAGCTTAACGCTTTAGACTTTTCTTTTACTCCTCATAGATTATAGATTTACTATCTTCCTCAGCTGTAATTTCCTTTACCTTCTTCTCCCATTTATATCTTATATATGATAATAAAACCATCATTATAGGGATTGAAAGGAATAAATAGAATGAGCCTTGAATCCTATAGTCATAGCTTATGCATAAGACTATAAATAAGGCTATAAAGCCAACAGATAATAATGTATCTACTATAAGACCTACCAGACCCTTAAAGAATATTGAACTGATAAAGGCTAGTATAGCAATTATTGGAAGTGCTATAGAATATACAAGGCTTTTATCCTTAAGAAGATAAAATAGTGTATAGTAGGTTGTCTCATCACCTACACTAGTCTCTCTTAAGGCTAGCTTTATATAAAATACTACTGTCATTACAGCTATGGCTAGGCTAAATGAGGCAAATGGATTTATGTTAAATCTTGATGGAATAGGAGTTGCACCTATTGTTTCCATAAAGCCATCATTCTTCTCTAAAAATCTAAATAATGGAATACCTATTAAGGATACTACAACAAACTCTCCAATAAACACTGTAAGCATTGTAAAGGCTATTGGAAGATCATATACTATAGCAAGCTCTAGTCCTACAATTACTCCATTAGCAATTGATGGGAATAGAGATGATAGCTCAAGCTTTTTAATAAACATCATTGGAATTGATGCAACTACTGTTGCAAGAGTTCCAAATAATATATCTACCCATCCTACAGGGGAGAATAGATTTGCGACAAAGCATCCTAATATAAGTGATATTGCATATCTTCTCTTATAAACTATAAGAAGCATTAGGGCTTCACTTAGTCTAAATTGTATATCACCATAGGATAATGGTGATAGTCCTACTGTAAGTATTACATAAATGGCAGCTACCATTGATAGTAGGACCATATCCTTAATCTTAAAATCCTTCATAAAAGTCCTTTCCAATAAAGAAGCCCAAAGTCCTTGGGCTTAATTATTAATGTACAAGCTGATTCTTTCCGTTCTTCTTTCCTTCATATAGCTTAGCATCAGCAGAACGAATCCACTCGTCTAAATCCATACCATCCACATAGGTTTGTGCACCCATTGTGATAGTAGATTTTAGATTCTTTCTATAATATTTAAAATTATGTAGCTCTATTCCACTTCTAATGGAATCAAGCTTATTTATTGTATCATCATAGGATGAATCCACTCTAGATAATACAACAAACTCCTCTCCTCCCCATCTGCAGATAAAGTCTCCATAAAGCTTATCCTTAGATAGCTGAGCTATTTCCTTTAAAACATAGTCTCCACAAAGGTGACCATTTACATCATTAAACTTCTTAAAATCATCAATATCATAAATAGCTAGGACATAGTCATTTCTATTGTCCTTAATTTTCTCATAAAACTCCTCTAAAGCCTTTCTGTTAGGTATTTGAGTAAGCTTATCTGTTCTTGAATCCTTTAAAATTCTCTTTTCAAGGCTATAGGCATAAAGAACAATACCATATAAAAAGACAATAATAAAAGCAAATGTTATAAATGCATGTATTACAAATAATGTGATTTCCCAATAATCAGCTATATCATAATAAGGGTCATGATATCTTGTATAGAAATATATTATAAAATACGATACTACAAGAAACAAGCAGGAAGGTATTACCTTAAATCCGCTAGAAACCTTTCTAGAAAAATATCCAGCAATACAAACCATTGTAGGCAGACCTATTATACAAAGCTGAAATCCGCAATCAAATCCTAAGCATATTGAACCAGCCATCATATGAATCGGAATTTCAATAAGTGTTAAATATGAAAATGTTAAAAGCCTACCCTTTATAATTAAAAGGTACATTAATGCGTAAAACAAGACACTAAAAATATTAAAATAAACTAGAAAATACGCACCAATTATTAAAAATATAGTGAAGTAAGCTACATGAATAAGTAGAAAGGATATGGTAGTAACCTTTGCAGCTTTTACCATTACCTCCTTATCTGATAGCCGATTATAAGCCTTCATCATAATATGCACCACCCTATTAAGATATTCTTCCCGTGTTATCTTACTCTCTTCAATACATATTTATATTTTTATTATAACAAATAATATTCAAAAAAGGAAGGTTAGTGCTCGCACTATTCCTCCCTCTTATAATTATCTATAAAATATTCACCCTTTAGAGTATCAGGCTCATGAGTGTATAATCCCTCAAATCCTAACTCCTCACAGGCTTTATATAATACTATTGCGACACAGTTTGATATATTTAAAGCTCTTACCTTATCTGTTGTAGGTATTCTAAAGCATCTATCTAGATTATCATGAAGCAGGTCATAAGGAATTCCTGTTGACTCACGTCCAAACATAAAGAATACCTCACCCTCTTCTTTTTTTAAATCTAGCTCAGATGGGTTTTTATGACCATATCTTGTAAGATAATAGATTGAAGCATTAGGATGCTTCAAATTAAAGTCAGCTATATCATCATATGTTTCATAATCAAGATTATCAAAATAATTTACACATGATCTTCTAACTCTTTTATCATATAGATTAAAGCCTAATGGAAATATAAGATGAAGCTTTGCGTTAAACCCAACGCATGACCTTATAATATTTCCACAATTTTCAGCTATTTCTGGCTCATAAAGAATAACATTAATTTTCTTCATATTCCTCACATGTTAGGCTATAAGCATCACAATCTAATACCTTAGCTCTAACTACATCTCCTATATTCTTTTCATCGTGGCAGGCAACATATACTCTTCCATCAATATCATCTGGTGCAAATGCATATGATCTTCCAAAATACATAAGATTTTCCTCATCATATCCTTCAATAATTACCTCTTGAATTTCTCCAATATGGCTTTGATTTTGAGATAGTGAAATATCATACTGAGTATCCATTACAAAGTTATATCTTCTCATCTTTTCCTCTTCACTTATCTCCTGAGGCATCTTATAGGCTGCAGTCCCCTCCTCTGGAGAGAATGTGAAGCAACCAAGACGATCAAATCTTACATCCTTTATAAACTCACAAAGGTTATGTACATCCTCCTCAGTTTCATAAGGGAATCCTACCATTATAGTTGTTCTTAAAATAGCATTTGGAATCTCACGTCTTATTTTATGAAGAAGATCTACAATCATTTGCTTATTACTTCTTCTATACATAAGCTTTAATATCTTATCCTCACTATGCTGGATAGGGATATCAAAGTATGGCATCATCTTTGGCTCATTCTTAATAAAATCAATAAGCTCATCTGTAACAATTTCAGGGTATAGATAGAATAATCTTACCTTGAAATCTCCAGGTACTGCACATATTTTTCTAAGTAGGTCTGTAAGCATTAATCTATGCTCAAGATCAAATCCATAGTTTGTAGTATCCTGTGATACTATACATAATTCCTTAACGCCATCTCTTACATGAAGCTTAACCTCTTCAATTATATCATCCATAGGTCTTGATTTAAGTCTTCCTCTAATTAAAGGAATTGCACAGAATGCACATCTGTTAAGGCAACCATCAGATATACGTACATATCTTTGGTAAGGCGTGCTAGAATCATATATTCTATCTAAGAAGTTCATACATACATTAGTATTTTTGTTAATATCTAACACCTCGCAAATAACATTTGCGATGTTTATATAATCCTTAATAGTAATGAATCTATCAACCTCAGGAAGCTCCTCTATAAGCTCCTCCTTATAGCGCTGTGCAAGGCATCCTAGAACTATAAGCTTTTTATTACCAGTTTTATAGTCTGCAATATCAAGAATAGTATTTATAGCCTCAACTCTTGCCGATTCTATAAAGGCACATGTATTTACAATAAGTAAATCAGCGTCCTCTGGATTAGATGTTGCGTTAATTCCTAGATTCTTACATACTCCAAGAATCATTTCTGAATCTACTCTATTCTTTTCACATCCAAGTGTTTGTAAAAAAACCTTCATTAGTTACCTCCAAAAAGATTATGAAATAAGGACATAATATTATCTACCTGAAATGATTTATGCTCTCCAAATGCACATTCATTTGAAAAATGCTCACAATTATTATTCATAACATCATAGCCTTTATCTCCTAAATGTGCCTTCGCATACTTAACTATTTCCTCAGGGCTTCTTTTCTTCTTTAAATCCTCTTCATTATATTCAGCAACTAAAAGCTCTCCACCCTTTAAAAAATCATCAAGTGATGTCTCTATTACCATAGCCTTCTTTGGGTCTAGCTCACCTGTTGTTGAGCCAAACTGTATTACCTTATCATCACCAACGTATATTCCGTGATGATCATAGAAACCTCTATTAACTTTTAATTGATCTCCCAAACTTGGCTTTTTGGAAACAAATCTCATTTTATAGCTCCTTACTATCTAAAATGATTGTGACAGGTCCGTCATTTAAAAACTGAACCTTCATATCAGCACCAAATATACCTTCCTCTACATGAAGATTATATTCAGTACGTAATATATTATTAAACTTATCATATAATACCTTAGCCTTATCGCCAGGTAGGGCTTCTGTAAAGCTTGGCCTATTTCCATGCTTTGCATCAGCATATAATGTAAATTGTGATATTGAAAGGATTGTACCATTAATATCCTTTAATGACTTATTCATTTTCATATTTTCATCATTAAATACTCTAAGGCCTGCAACCTTTTTAGCTAAAAGCTTAAGCTCAGCCTCAGTATCTGTTAATGTGAATCCTACTAAAATCATAAATCCATTGTCACACTTACCAGTAAGCTTTCCATCTACATGGCATGTGGCATTCTTTACTCTTTGAACTACTACTCTCATTATTGATTATCCCTTTCAATATTTATAACCTGCTTAACCTTCTTAAGATTTACTATAAGAGTATTAAGCTCTGTTATGTTATGTACTAAAAGCTTTAGCTTAACAAGAGATTGTAGATTATCATTATTATTACAGCTAATTGATAATACATTTAATCCTGAAGATGATACAGTATTTATTATATCAGCCACAAGTGATTGTGCCTGATTTGCTGAAATCTTAATCCATACAGGATATTGACGATTAATATTCTTAGCCCATCTAAGCTCTAGTAATCTATTAGATGTTAAGAACTCTAGATTATTACATCCACTTCTATGAACAACTATTCCATTACCCTTAGATATATAACCCCAAATCTTATCTCCTGGTATTGGCGAACAGCAATTTCCAAGCTTGATTTGTGGATTTGTAAGTCCATCTACAATAACTCCTGTTTCAGAGTTTGTTGTAGTTTGAATTAGAATCTTATTTGATCTATCCATCTGCTTTTGTAATGCTTCCTCAGATGTCTGCATATTTCCTAAAAGCTTAGATGAAACAGTTTTAACACTAATAATTCCCTTTCCTACATTTAGATATAGCTCATCTAGAGTGTTAATGTTTTGCTTTGTAAAGTTTTCCTTAACAAATCTATCAGTAAGCTCTATATCTATTTGCTGTGTTACAAGCTCCTTTTCAACACTATCCTGACCCTTTTGGATTAGGATATCACGGTTTTGCTTATTTAAGAATGCTTTAATCTTATGCTTAGCATTTACAGTTTTACAAATGTTTAGCCAATCCTCTGATGGTCCAAAGGATGTCTTTGATGTACGAATTGAACAAATATCTGATGTTTGGAGCTCATATGATAATGGTACAATTCTTCCATTAACTGTAGCTCCAACGCAGGTATTTCCTAGGTTTGTATGGATTCTATAGGCAAAGTCTATTGGTGTTGCTCCAACAGGAAGGTCAATAACCTCTCCCTGTGGAGTATATACATAGATGTATTTATCAAGGAAATCCTGATGAACTGCATCTACATAAGCTTCGGCATCAGATGATCCCTCATCATAATTTAGAAGCTCTCCATACCACTTTAGCTTTTGAGCAATCTCAAATTGCTCTCTATCCTTAGAATATTCTACATTTTCCTTATATGCCCAGTGAGCAGCAACTCCGAGCTCAGCAATAGTATCCATTTCCTTAGTTCTTATTTGAACCTCAAATGTTTGACCACCATGAGCAATTACTGTTGTATGAAGGGATTGATACATATTAGGCTTTGGTACCGCAATGTAGTCCTTAATACGAGCAGGAATTGGAGTATAGTGTGAGTGAATGATACCAAGGATTTGGTAGCATTCTCCAACCTCATTAACAATAACTCTTAAGGCAAATATATCATAAAGGTCCTCAAATCTCTTATTTTGACTCTTCATCTTCTTATAGATTGAGTAAATACCCTTTATTCTTCCCTTTATAGAAGCATCCTTTACATTTGGTGCCTCATTCTTAAGATACTCTGTAATCTCAGATGTCATCTTAGAGATAATATCGTCCTTAGAGTTCTTTCTTTTTTCAATCTTTGTTGAAATCTCCTCATAGGCTTCAGGATCTAAATACTTAAGTGATCTATCCTCAAGCTCAGCCTTAATTGTAAAGATTCCTAGTCTATGAGCAAGTGGAGCATAAATCTCAAGAGTTTCATTAGAAATACGCTTCTGCTTATCTGGTGCCATAAAGTCCATAGTACGCATATTATGTAATCTATCGGCAAGCTTTACAAGGATAACTCTAATATCCTTAGCCATAGCAAGTAGCATCTTCTGATGAGTTGCAGCCTGCTTTTTCTCTAAGGATGTAAACTTTAGCTGTGAAACCTTTGTTACTCCATCAACTATTTCTGCAACATCTGCATTAAACATTTCTGTTAAATCCTCAAGTGTTGTATCAGTATCCTCAACAACATCATGAAGTATTCCTGCAATAAGTGTATTAGGTCCTACATGAAGCTCTGCAAGAATATATGTTACAGCAATTGGGTGAATAATATATGGCTGACCACTCTTACGGTATTGATTCTTATGCTTCTCATAGGCGAATAGATAAGCCTTCTTAATTAGAGCTAAATCCTCCTCCTTGTGAATATATTCATTTATTTTTACATATAATTCATCAAATGTTTTCTCAGCCATACAATCACTTCCTTTTTAATCAATAATTTCTTACTTATTAAAGGCCTCATCCTTAACAAGTGAAGTAAAGTTATACTTCTTAATCTTCTCAATACCATTTAGGTCAGTAAGCTCTAATAGGGTAATAATACCAACTACATTACCACCAAGACGTTCAACAAGCTTAGCAGTTGTAAGTAGGGTGTTTCCACTTGATAGCTTATCATCAATAATAACTACTCTGTCACCCTTAGTAATAGCGTCATCATGGCAGGCAAGCTCCTTAGTCTCACCACTATGGGATACATATCTATCCTTTATAAACTCTCTTGAAAGGTTCTTTGGGCTTCTAATTGGTACAATTCCAAGTCCTAAGGTGGTAGCTACTGCAGCTCCTAAAATAAATCCCTTAGACTCAGGAGATACAATAATAGTTGGCTTAAGCTTCTTTGCAATTTTCACCATTTGCTTTGTAGCCATCTTAAAGGCCGCACCATCCTCAAATACTGGTGTTACATCCTTTAATGATTTTCCCTTTTCATCAACTGATTCAATATTATAAATATAGTCCTTTAGCTCCATAATTAACACCTCTTCGTCTAAAATAAACATATATTATATTATAACATAATATTTACATTAAAATAAACTAGATATAGAGTAAAAATGTGCTTTTTTATGGTATAATCTTAGTATATTAGAGGTGATTTAGATATGCAGCCACTTGCTTATAGAGTTAGACCTACCTCATTTATGGATGTTGTTGGTCAAAATCATTTAGTAGGTCCTGAGGGAGTAATTACTAAAATGATTTCACATAATCAATTTTTCTCTTTAATTTTATATGGTGAGCCAGGATGTGGTAAAACTACAATCGCATCTATTCTAGCCTCTCATTTTGAACCAAATGTGTATGAGTTTAATGCCTCTGTTGATACAAAGGATAAGCTTAAGGAAATATTTCAATCCACTGCCTATTACAGTGATACATTTGTAATAATTGATGAGATTCATAGAATGAAAAAGGATATTCAGGATTACCTATTACCATACCTTGAATCAGGTAAGGTAACAATCATTGGTCTTACCACTGAAAATCCTTATATTTCAGTTAATCCTGCCATAAGATCTAGATGTCACATCTATCAGATGCATCCCATTACAAAGGATGATATTATACTTCTTCTTAAAAGAACTATTGAAAAAGAAGGCTTATTTAAGGATAATCCTTTAAGTGATGAAATAATAGATTTTGTTGCAGATAAAAGCGGATGTGAGATTAGAACAGCTTTAAATATGCTTGAATCCCTTACTCTTCTTGATGGAGAGGTTACTCTTACAAAGGCTTCAGACATTTTAGGTAAAAGACCTTTAAAGCTTGATGATAAAGGAATATCATATTATGATATTTTAAGTGCCTTCCAGAAATCAATTAGAGGGTCTGATGTAGATGCCTCTCTTCACTACCTTGCACGCCTTATAAAGCTTGAGGATATTGATATTATTTGCCGTAGGCTTACTGTTATTGCCTATGAGGATATAGGGCTTGCTAATCCTAGTTGTGGCCCTAAGGTAATTGCTGCCTGTCAAGCTGCAAAGAATCTAGGATTCCCAGAAGCAAGAATACCTCTTGCCGCAATTACAATAGATTTAGCATTATCTCCTAAGTCTAATTCTGCTGAGGCATCTATTGATAAGGCCTTAGATGATTTAGATAAGGTTGCATCCTTTGAAATACCAAAGCATATTCTTAATAGAGAAATAAAGGGAGGAGCTAATTATAAGTATCCTCATGACTATCCTGATGATTTCATATCTCAGCAATATCTTCCAGATACACTACTTTCTCATATATACTACGAGGGTAAGGAAACTGGTAAATATGAGAAGGCCTTAAAGGATAGGAATCAATATTTAAAGAAGTTTTTAACTGATTTTAAAAAATAAAAAGAAGGACCTACGCCAATCTACGGCATAGGTCCCTTTTATATTTTAAGCGACTTGTTGGACAGCTTTTTCAAGCTTCTTCTGTTTAATGGAATCTACATCTGTTGAGATTAATACTGGAATGATGATTGGATTACGTCTTGTATATTTGTAAATCAATCTTGACACGTCATTCTTCAGTTCGTTTTTGTAAGATGCCCAGTCAATAAACTTAGTTACAAGATATTTTAGTGATACCTTTATGAAATCCTTCTGGAACAATTCCATCATATCAACATCCGGTGCGCTAAAGTTAAATCCTCTAGCCACAACCTCAGGTCCTGATACGATTTTTTTGGACTTGGGATTGATGTTCGCGATAATCATTACTACTCCATCTTCAGCTAGAAGCTCACGGTCACGCATTACTACGTCTCCTACATCTCCTACCTGCTTTCCATCAATGTTAATTTCACCAAAGGCAACATCATCGCAAATTCCTTGATATTTACCATTCTCGAATGAAGCCTTATCTCCATTGTCTAGAATTATTACTCTGTCTTTTGACAATTCTACACAGTCTGCGACAGTGACAAACGCATATTGATGTCTATACTCTCCAATTACTGGAATAGCATATTGTGGCTTTAATACATTAATCATTTCCTTAATCTCCTCACGAGTTGCGTATGGAGATGGTAATAGATTTGCACCAAATACCTTAACCTTTGTTGTTACCTTATAGATCATATCTAATGTACGGGCAGCAATCTTTTCAGTTCCAAGATATGGAACTGTAAGAACAACCACCGTGTCGTTCTTGTCCATCTTAATTAGCCTATCGATACCCTTGCTCATTCTTTGTAGCATGTGGTATGGCTCGTGACGCTCACCTGTTACTATAACAACTAGATCCTTATCATCATTTTTGTTTTTGTCATCAATAAATCTTAGGTTTACAAGTAGCTCAGCTGGAATCTTAAGATATCCAAGGTTTATCGCTTGGTTTACAATACGCTGCGTTTTACGTCCTAGTATTGCAACCCTACGATTAAATGATACTGCAATATTTACTATTTGCTGAATACGTTGTAAATCTCCTGAGAATAATGAGAATATAATTCTATTGTTAGAAGAAATAAATATTTGCTGAATTCTCTTCTTGAATTCTAAGATTGTACCACGAGATGCTTCATTATTTGCTCCAAGGGACTCGCATAGCATAGCAAGTACTCCTTCCTTAGAGAAATGTGTTAGATTGTTATACATTCTTTGATAGTTAACTCTTGCATTTTGGTCAAATGAGAAATCTGATGTATACACAACATTTCCATCATCTGTCTTAATGCATACTCCAAGACATCCTGGGATATTATGAGCTACTATAAAGAATCTTACTGTAACTCCATCAAAATCGATCTTTGACCTGTCGTTTACCACAACTAGGCGCTCATCCTCATTTATCTTAATATTATCACTGTTTAACTGATCACGTACTAATGCAATTGTGAATTCACTACCGTAAGCCTTACAGGAAAGTCGTTGTAAAAGCATTCCTGCTGCCCCTATATGCTCTACGTGACCGTTAGTCAAGAACAATCCTTGAATTCGTTCCTTGTTTTCCTCCAAATAGGAAATGTCTGGTACAATTCTATCTACACCATATAACTCTGATGTTGGAAATTTAATACCGGCATCTAATATAAAAATCTTAGAATCAACCTCAACGCAATAAAGGTTTTTTCCATTTTCTTGAAGTCCACCAAGCGCGAAAATATTTATTTTACTCATACTAATACAGCTTATTAAAAAGCTCAAATCCTCCTTTCAGTTTTCCAAATCGTTTCTTTTGTAAAATTATCTTAACATATTTTTTAAGAATATGCAACATCTATCTTATTTTGTGTTAAAATTATATTGGTGAATAGTATGATAAATTATCCAATAAAAAAGAAAACTACTACTCCTGCTAGTGATGTAGTAGAAAAAAAGACTCCCAAGTATAAAAATGCTATTATGGCAAATAAAGGTATGAATCTTGAGGGTCTATTAAATGATTCAAATGAATATTATAGAGCTAATGATATTGCAGTTATCTACAAGAAGCCAATACCTATTCAAATCGTTAAGGTAGATTATCCATCTCGTAATAAGGCGGTTATTAAAGAAGCCTATTATAAGATACCATCTACTACCGATTATAATGGAGTATACAAGGGTAGATACATTGATTTTGAGGCCAAGGAAAATAAAAACAAAACATCATTCCCACTTCAAAATGTTCACCCACACCAGGTAGAGCATTTAAAAAAGATTGCTCTTCATGGTGGAATTGGATTTTTAATCGTATATTGGATACATACAAACGAGTTCTTCCTATATCCTATAGAAAAGTTTGCTCCTCACTTTGATCTTTATCTTGGTGATGGTAGAAAATCTATTGTATATGAGGATTTCTTAAAGGAAGCTTATCTTATTAAGGAAAAATATATGCCAAGGCTTGATTTCCTTTCAGTTGTTGACGAATATTTATTAAAGTAGAATCTACAGCTTTTGTAGATTCTTTTTTTATAATAAAAAAGGCATTGTCTCGCGACAATGACCTTAAAAGGGGGTTTGTGAATTAGTTTAATTCACAGGGTTTGTGTATCTGGTTGATACATATAAATTGTAGCCTCAAAAAATGTATAAGTCAACACACTAAAGTGGGTTATTTGTCCGATTTTTTTGGGGCTTTTTTGAATTATTATACTCATATGTTTAATAAGATATACAGGTGTAAATTTTATTTCATATAACAAAAAAACAAGCAGTATTTCTACTGCTTGTCATTCTATAATTATTTAATTAATTACATTGACTCGTGGATAGTACGAGAAATAACGTCGTCCTGTTGCTCCTTAGTAAGGTTAATGAACTTTACTGCATATCCAGATACACGAATTGTTAATTGTGGGTACTTCTCAGGATGTGCTTGAGCGTCTAATAATAAATCACGGTCAAATACATTTACATTTAGATGGTATCCACCGTCTGATACATATCCATCTAACATATTAACTAAATTGTCTACTCTTGTTTCAGTTGCTTTTGCTGACATAATAATTCCTCCTTTAGAAATCTTGTCTTTTTGTGTAACTATCTTTTACTTACCTAATGCATTTGGAGTTACTGCAAATGTATTAGAAATTCCATCACGAGAATCCTCGTAAGGTAACTTAGCTACTGACTCTAGTGAAGCTAATGCTCCATGAGAATCTCTACCATGCATTGGGTTTGCACCTGGTGCTAATGGTTGACCAGCCTTACGTCCGTCTGGTGTATTTCCAGTCTTCTTTCCATAAACTACGTTAGAAGTGATTGTAAGGATAGACATTGTAGCCTCAGAATTTCTATATGTATGGTGCTTTCTGATGTCGTTCATGAAAGTCTCAACTAACCAAGTTGCAAGCTCATCAACACGGTCATCATTATTTCCATACTTAGGGAAGTCTCCCTCTACATTGAAGTCTACAACGATTCCCTCAGCATCTCTTACTGGAGTAACCTTTGCGTACTTAATTGCTGATAATGAGTCAGCTGCACAAGATAATCCTGCAATACCTGTTGCGAAGAATCTGTGTACTTGTGAGTCATGAAGACCCATCTCTAAAGCCTCATATGAGTACTTGTCATGCATGTAGTGGATAGCATTTAATGTGTTAACATAAATGTCTGCTAGCCAGTCCATCATAATCTCATACTTATGCTTTACATCCTCGAAGTTAAGTGGCTCATTTGACTCGATAGCCTTGTACTCAGGTCCAACTTGAACATGCTTTCCAGTTACCTTGTCTAATAATAGCTCATCCTTTCCTCCGTTGATAGCGTATAGTAAGCACTTAGCTAGGTTAGCACGTGCTCCGAAGAATTGCATATCCTTACCTTGTCTCATTGAAGATACGCAGCAAGCGATACAGTAATCATCACCCATTAATGGTCTCATTAATTCATCAGACTCATATTGGATTGCTGATGTTGTAATTGAAATCTTAGCACAGTACTTCTTGAATGCTAAAGGTAATCTCTTAGACCAAAGAACTGTTAGGTTTGGTTCTGGAGCAGGTCCAAGGTTCTCTAGTGTGTGAAGTACACGGAATGAGTTCTTAGTAACTAATGATCTTCCATCAGTTCCCATTCCTCCGATTGACTCAGTTACCCAAGTTGGGTCTCCTGAGAATAATTCATTATATGATTGAATACGAGCAAAACGTACCATACGAAGCTTCATAATGAAGTGATCCATAAACTCTTGAGCATCAGACTCAGTAATTAATCCCTTCTTTAAATCACGCTCGATATAGATATCTAGGAATGTAGAGTTACGTCCAATTGACATAGCTGCACCGTTTTGATCCTTAACAGCTGCAAGGTATCCAAAGTATAATGCTTGAATAGCTTGTTGAGCAGTCTCAGCTGGCTTAGAAATATCGCATCCATAAGATTGAGCCATATCCTTTAATTGCTTTAAAGCCTTAACTTGCTCAGCAATCTCCTCACGGTCACGAATCTTATCATCAGTCATCTCTCCGCAAAGTAATGACTTGTCGAATTCCTTTTGCTTAATTAGGTAGTCTACTCCGTATAATGCAATACGTCTGTAGTCTCCAACGATACGTCCACGTCCATAAGTGTCAGGTAATCCTGTTAAGATATGTGCTGTACGGCAAGCACGCATCTCAGGAGTGTAAACATCAAATACTCCGTCATTGTGAGTCTTACGATACTTCATAAAGAAGTTCTTGATAGTCTCATCAATTGTGTATCCATATTGCTCAGCAGCTTGGCATGCCATACGGATACCACCATTAGGCATAAATGCTCTCTTTAATGGCTTGTCTGTTTGAAGTCCAACGATCTTCTCTAATGGTTGATCGATGTAACCTGGCTTATGAGAATTTACTTGTGAAGGATTGTCGATATCACAATCAAGTACTCCACCCTTCTCATGCTCTTGCTTCATTAAGTCAGCAACCTCATTCCATAGCTTTGTTGTAGCCTCAGTAGGTCCTGCTAAGAAGCTCTCATCTCCATCATATGGAGTATAGTTTCTTTGGATAAAGTCTCTAACGTTGATCTCGTTAGACCACTTTCCAGGGACGAAATCTTCCCATGCTTTGTTCATATTAATATACCTCTTTCCATTTTGCATTGTAAGAGTATATCTCTTACCAATCTAAATTATAACAAACCAAGCCCTCATATTCAAGTAAAATGATTTTGAATTTTCTATATTTTTTCAATAGATTTTTACTTGTTTTTTAAATTAAATTTTTTCATTCAAAATTCTTGCTTAAATTTATTTCGTAAATTTCGTTTTTTTTAATTTAAAAATAATCATTTTGGCCGATTTGCTATAAAATATTTGAATTTAGACTTATTTTTACTTCTTTAATTCGTTAATTTTAGCGTCTAGCCATAGCTCAAGAATTTCTTCTGGCTGGAATCCCTTGCATCTTTGGATTTCTACTCCATCCTTGAAGATAATAATAGTTGGAGCAGTTCTAATCTCCCATGCATTAATTAAATCCCTTGTAGACTCATCTGCTTCAATATGACGAAGAGTAAAGTCCTTTCTTTGCTCCCAAATATTGTATAGGATTGGAAGTAGAGTTAGGCAGTTAGCACATGACTCTCCTGAGATTTCAACAACGTTAATTCCCTTAAGCTCTTCCTTATAATTTTCTAATGTAATTTGATTTAACTTACTACTTTGCATATCTATCAACTCCTAATACTTTTTTAGCCATCTCCACTGTTTCAGCAGATGGAGACTCTATATCCTTAAATCTATAAGTTATATTCATATTGTCATACTTCATTTTTCCAAGAGTGTGATATGGTAGAACCTCTACCTTATCAACAGTTTCTAATGAATCAATGAAGTCTCTTGTTCTTTGTAATGCTTCAGGATTATCAGTCCATCCAGGAACTAATACCTGTCTAATCCACATATGCTTACCATTATCAGAAAGCCACTTAGCGAAATGAAGCTCATTATCGTTACTCTTTCCAGTAAGCTTAATGCACATAGGATCATCAATGTGCTTTATATCAAGAAGGAATAAATCTGTAACCTTTATAAGCTCCTCATACTTGGCTACTACCTCAGGGTTTTTATAATCAAACTCATATCCTGATGTATCAACACAAGTATGTATTCCCTTCTTCTTTAAAATATTAAATAATTCAATTACAAAATCCATTTGGCATAATGGCTCTCCACCTGTTACAGTGACTCCACCCTTATCTCCAAAATAGTTCTTGTATCTTAGCGCCATTTGAGCAACCTCTTCAGCTGAATGAATCTCGTTTTCCTTGAATTCCCATGTGTCTGGGTTATGGCAGTATCCACATCTTAGGTGGCAACCCATTAGGAAAACAACAAATCTGATTCCAGGTCCATCAACAGTACCGAACGACTCAAATGAATGTATGTTTCCATTCATATATAACACCTTTCCTTTACCGATTCTATTTTACTAATATTTACTAAAAATATCAATTGTTATGCTAAAATATGCTATAATTTCATTATAGAGGTGATAATTTTATGAATATTTTATTCTTAATCAATGATGGATTTGAGGAGACTGAAACAACAGCTCCATACGATGTATTAAAGCGTGCTGGATATAATGTTGTAATCGCATCAAATAAAACAAAAGCCATTGGAGCACATGGTATAGTATTTGATAATCTTATACCACTTTCAAATATAAAAAAGGATGACTATGATATGCTAGTTCTTCCAGGTGGACCACAATGGAAGGCTAATAGTACAGATAAGTCATATCTTGATATTATGACTTACTTTGCACAAAATAAAAAAATCGCAGCTATTTGTGCATCTCCTACTATTATGGGAGACCATGGGCTTTTAAAGGGAAAGAAATATACATGCTTCCCACCAATGCATAAGGATAGCTGTGGTGGTGAGTTTACAGGAGGTCCAGCAGAAATTGATGGAAATATAATTACAGGAAGATCTGCAGGCTCATCCTTAGAGTTTGGATTTAAAATAGTTGAAGCCTTAGAGGGTAAGGAAAAAGCAAAGTCTGTGGCAGACGGAATGTATTACTAATAAAAAAGCCTAGGTTCTAGAAACCTAGGCAATTTTTTATTTATAAACTTCAATATCAGCACTACATCCACTTTCTGATATAAGAGAAAATTTTACCATTTTATAATTTGGATACGTAGGATGAAATGTTATTATTGTTTTTTCATTACTATATGATGTATCATATGTACCAATTAGGTGAATAATGTTGAATGAAAGGCTTGAGTCAAAAGCCACCTTATAGTATTGTATTGTAGCATTAGGATCATCAACAATAGTATAATATACGATTTGATTAGAATCATTTAATATAACATCAGAATCAACCTTAATACATTCTCCATTCTCATCAGTATGTACTTCTATATCTACACATTGAGAATTATATGTGATATCTTCTTCTGTTATTGTACAAGATTCACTTGCCTCTACATCAAAGATTACAATCTTATAATCCTCAATAGAATCATCATTTGATATCTCCATCCAATTGTCAAGTGATGTATCAACACAATCATTGTCAATATTTAGGTATCCATGATACCCCCTAAATACAAACTTGCTCTCACCTTGAACCAAATTTATATCACTAGAAAGTGTTACATCGTTGTCAAACCAGTCCATATAATCAACCTTCCCAGATTCATAATCGAATGTATGAACCCCTTCTTCAGGAAGATTTCTAGTTTGAGCAGTTTTAATAAAATCATCACCAACATTAACACTTATTTTATTCTCTGCTTCTGAATCAATTTCAACAGGGATACACAAATCATCTGTTGCGGGTAAAAAATAATCATAATCTGCCATATCAAATATTACAGTATCATCTATTAATATTTGAAAATCTCCATAATAGTTATATCCTTCAGTTGAAAAATGAATATTCCTTATTTCTCTTTCAGCTCCAAGTTCAAAGCTTTGCGTAGATAATGCGTATTCTAAATATAAATAGGA
>JAILRQ010000087.1 GCA_024698125.1 Acholeplasmatales bacterium | reverse complement strand
CCTAATCGACAATGGAGTAATCTATGGTCCAGGTAAGGCTGCTAACGCTGGAGGAGTTGCTACTTCTGGTCTTGAGATGGCTCAAAACTCAGCTCGTCTATCTTGGACATTCGAAGAGGTTGACGCTAAGCTTAAGTCAATCATGGAGGGAATCTTCCACAATGCTCACAATACTGCTAAGAAGTATGGAGTTAAGGAGAATGACCTTCTTACAGGAGCTAATATCGCAGGATTCGAGAAGGTTTGCGATGCAATGCTAGCTCAAGGAGTATTCTAAGATTAATTAGATAACTTAATATATGAACCCCGAAGTTCATATACAAAAACCTCTAGGATTAATTTCCTAGAGGTTATTTTTTTATATAGAATCAATTGTGCCATTAAAAATATAGTACTATAAAGTAATACACAAAAGGGAGGCCTTTGCCCCCCCTTTTTGATTAAATTAATTCCTTATATAAATTACCTATTCTATCATAGAATGCTGAATGCTCAAGCTCTCTAAAGATAAAGGCTATATAATCAATAAGCTCTTCTCCTTCAAGTACATTAAATAATATTTGCAATAAACCATATATAGTATATAGTCCTATCATATTATCCTCTATGTGATCATTATTATTACAGTAAGGAAAGTTCATATAAAACATATGGTTTATAAGAATATTTATAATATTGTAATTCATAACTGGTACTAGGTTTTCATAGATAACCTTATCCATTATATCTATATAGCCTGTATGTATCGCTCTATTTTTAAAGTATTCGTTATATATAGATTTAATAAATATAAAGAAGCGCTTATCAAGCTTAAGCCCTATATTAAGACCTAGTATTTCCTCCATTTTATGAAGTCCTTCTATTGAAGGATTTTCTTTAAGGGTATCTATAAGACTTAATCTTATAGCATTACCATTTATAAAATGCTGATTCTTAGTATAGGGATTTCCTAAAAGTACATTTTTACAAAGACGCTCAAATGCTATAGGCCTATCAAGCATTAATCCCTCTACTACTGCCTCACATGAGGTAGATAAGGCTACTTCTGGACCTCTTATATATCTTACAAGCCTTGGGTATTCCATACAGATAGTAGTTAAAGCCTTTATTCCATATTTTTGTTGAATAGAGCACATTCCATCCTTAAGCTTAGGACACATTCCATTTTCATCTAGTGCAATATGAGCATATCTTTTTGGTGTTTGATATTCCTCACACACAAAATGATTACAATCATCTCCAAGTGATGTAATTCTTAAATAATCCTCTTTATTAACATTTATCTTCCATAGACCACAGCAGGTATGTCTACATAAATTACATTTACATTTAAAAGCCTTAAAGTTTTCTAATGCTAATACCTTTTCCATACATAATATCCTCTAATATAATTTTACTACGCCCATTATTTGGCCACAAGAAAAAGTTAAAAAAAAGAGACCCGTAGGTCTCTTAATTTTATAGGTGAAGCTTACGCTCCTTGATTTCCTGTGTTCTTCCTTGGTTCCAGTATTGAGATCCAATATATCCACAAGTTCTACGAGCTACATTCATCTTTGACTGATCTCTATTATGGCAGTTTGGACACTCCCATACTAGCTTATCATTATTATCAGTTACAATCTTGATTTCTCCATCATATCCACATACCTGGCAATAATCAGATTTAGTATTAAGCTCAGCATACATGATATTGTTATAGATGAACTTGATTACCTGTAATACTGCAGGGATGTTTCCTTGCATATTAGGTACCTCTACATAAGAGATAGCTCCTCCTGGAGATAGCTTTTGGAACTTAGATTCTAAAGCTAGCTTATGGAACGCATCAATATCCTCAGTTACATGTACATGATATGAGTTAGTGATATAGTTCTTATCTGTAACTCCTTCAATAATTCCAAATCTCTTTTGAAGTGCCTTACTAAACTTATATGTAGTAGACTCTAGTGGTGTTCCATATAATGAATAGTCAATGTGCTCTGCAGCCTTCCACTTTCCAGTGTACTCATTAAGCTTTTCCATTATCTTAAGACCCATAGCCTCTCCTTCAGGCTCAGTTAGCTTCTTACCTGTTAGATAATAAACTGTTTCCCAAAGTCCTGCATATCCTAAAGATATTGTTGAATATCCTCCATATAAAAGCTTATCAATAGTCTCACCCTTCTTAAGTCTTGCAAGAGCTCCATATTGCCATAATATTGGTGCTACATCAGACTTAGTTCCAAGTAGACGCTCGTGTCTAATTCTTAAGGCTCTATGGCATAACTCCATACGCTCATCGAATACCTTCCAGAAGTTATCCATATCCTTACCTGCAGTACATGCGATATCAACAAGGTTTACAGTAACAACTCCTTGATTGAATCTTCCATAGTACTTAGGCTTTCCATTCTCATCTACATAAGGTGTAAGGAATGATCTACATCCCATACAAGTATAGCAATTTCCATTACCATTCTTGTCTACCTTATCTCTTAGCATAATCTTCTCTGAAATATAATCTGGTACCATACGCTTTGCAGTACACTTAGCTGCAAGCTCTGTTAGATAATAATAAGGCTGTCCCTCTTCGATATTATCTGGCTCTAATACATAAATAATCTTAGGGAAGGCTGGTGTAATATATACACCCTTCTCATTCTTAGTACCCTTAATACGTTGCTTAAGGGTTTCCTCAATGATTAACGCAAGATCGGCCTTCTCTTGTTCATTCTTAGCCTCATTTAAATACATAAACTCTGTAATGAATGGAGCTTGTCCATTAGTAGTCATAAGAGTTACAACCTGGTATTGAATAGTTTGTACTCCTCTTGTAACCTCATTACGTAATCTATCCTCAACTATTTCCTTAACCTGCTCGTCAGTAACGTGGATGTTAAGCTTTTCAAATTCAGCAATAACCTCCTTTTTAATCTTTTGACGAGAAACATCAACGAAAGGAGCTAGGTGTGTTAATGAAATTGATTGTCCACCATATTGGCTTGATGCAACCTGTGCAATAATTTGAGTTGCAATGTTACATGCAGTTGAAAAGCTATGTGGCTTTTCAATTAATGTTTGTGAAATAACAGTTCCATTTTGTAGCATATCCTCAAGGTTTACTAAATCACAATTGTGCATATGCTGTGCAAAATAGTCAGCATCATGGAAATGGATTAATCCATTCTTATGAGCCTCTTGAATATCCTCAGGAAGTAGGAATCTATTAGTAATATCCTTAGATACCTCTCCTGCCATATAATCTCTTTGAACAGATACTACAGATGGGTTCTTATTAGAATTCTCCTGCTTAACCTCTTCATTGTCTCCCTCAAGAAGTGATAGGATATAATCATCTGTTGTATTGCTTTGACGAAGTAGCTGATGCTTATAACGATAAGTAATATAAGACTTTGCTACCTTAAATGCACCCTTTTGGAAGATTTCCTCCTCAACGAAGTCTTGGATTTCCTCAACTCCTACGGCTCTTCCTAAATCTTGGCACTTCTTTAATACATCCTCTACAATTAAATCAATTGATTGACTAGATAACCTTTCAGACTTCTCATCAATTGATTCATTTGCCTTAACAATGGCATTGTAGATTTTAGATTCATCGAATGAAACTTCTTTTCCACTACGTTTAATAACGTTCATATATATAATCCCCTCTCATCTTTAGAATACATTCCTTGCGTATCTACCATAAGTATAGTATAATATTTTTACTGGAGGTGTTGGATTTCCAACAGCAACAAAACTATGAAGGACTATATAAGAGAGCTTGATTACTTTAAAAATCTAGATTTACAGGATTATCATGCCATTTTAAGATGCTTTAGCGCCAGCCTAAAGCTCTATAAAAAGGGTAGTAATATTGTAAATATAGGTGATAACACTAATAACATATATATAATAGCTACTGGTAGAGCAAGATCTGAAACATATGATGTTAATGGTAAAACTACTATTCTTAAGGACTACTACAAGAATGATATATTTGGAATAGAGTTTGACGCAAAGGATATATATACTGAAGAGCTTGTAGCTTTAGAGGATACATATATTGTTGCCTGCAATAGATTCCGTTTTATAACACCATGTGCTAATAGATGTAAAAGACATACTGATTGTATGAAGCTTACATTTATAAACCTTGCCTCTCAAATGTCAGCACAGGCCCAAAGGATACATCAAATGTCACAGGGTAAGACAAGGCAAAAGATATATACCTACCTTAATGAAATGAGTAAGGGACAAAATAAATATTTTCGTATACCATATAATCAATCAGAGCTTGCGACCTATCTAGGTCTTGAAAGAAGCTCATTATCATATGAGCTTAATAACATGAAGCGTGATGGATTAATTGATTTTGATGGTGATATGTATAAAATAATAAAAAAGAAGGACTAGTTAGTCCTTCTTTTCATCTAGAGCAATCTTATTTTCTTTATCTGGCTCTTCCTTCTTAGGAGCCTTCTTTCCACCTACTCCTACTACATCCTCAACAGGAAGAGTAAAAGCAATTCCTTGACCTGCAGTATCAAGTCCACATTTCTCATAGAATGCATGAAGCATCTTATCCTTTAGGCTTGTATTTGCAAGTATCCAAATCATTTCCTTTTCAGGAGTGATTGTAATATTAAACATTGTTTCTGCATCTCCACGTGCAGTACCACGCGCATTTACAACAGTACCTCCACGTGCTCCACAGTCACGGGCAACACTCATAGCCTGCTCGCTAAATCCTTGATTTACTATTAATACTATAAGCTCAAAGTTTGTCATTATGCTTGCCCTCCTTTAATATTAGCTAGGAAGTTATATAGCTGTACTCCAATGAGTGACTTCATTGGAATAGTAAATGCTACTCCCTTTCCATTACGAGTCTTGAAATACTTATCCTCATAAGCATTTAATATAGTCTTAACTATATCCTCTCTTACAACACTAAGTATTATAGCCTTATCAGAACCACTTATACCAAGTAGATGCTGTATATCTGTTGGGGCAGTTCCCTGTGCATATAATACTGTTTGCATATTAACCTCATATCCCTCAAGAGCTGATAGATAGAAATCTACCTTCTTACGATCAATGATTGATACAAGTATTTTTAATTTTACTGGAGCCTCTAGGGATTGCTTAGAAGCCTTTTTCTTTGGTGCCTCTGCTAC
>JAILRQ010000080.1 GCA_024698125.1 Acholeplasmatales bacterium | reverse complement strand
TTTACATCAGAAACTGTAATTGAATCAGTGCCAGGTGTTGCTGTAGCTGTAATTCCTGAAATAGCAATATTTTCTTCAGTAGGAATAGAAATACTTGTAATATACAAGCTTCCTGATCCATTTAAATACCAAGTTCCTGCAGGTACATTAAATGTTAAAGTTGTTGATGCAGCAACTGAAGCCTTTGGTAATTCCTTTACAGTATCAGATGCTGTTGTAGAAGCTGTACCAAAAGTAGAAGCTAATTCAACATAACGCTTATTTCCACCACCAGTACCTACTAAAGTTACTACTGTTGCTGTAGAAACAGTAATTTTTATATAACGAGAATTCTTAGTAGCTCCATTAAACTTTAAACCGCCATATGTTCCATCCCATACATCAGCATTATTATTAGAGTATACCACGATTGATCCTGTTGTATCAGTGACATTTACTGGTGTAGTAGTGTATGTAGAATCAAATACTATTGATGAAGTACCTGAAACACTATATAAATCATACCATCCAGCATAATATGTAGTTGCTGCTGAAATAGTTGCAGTAAAGTCTACTGCTGATGTTTGGTTAGCATCAGTAAACCATCCCTTGAATGAATATCCATCAAGAGTCGGATCTGTTGTAGGTGCAGTTACTGTACCATTCTTAGCAACTGTTGTAGTTGCATAAGTCTCTGAATCAGAAACGAATGTAACTGTAACCTCAGAGTCTGCCTTAATTGAAGCAATTGTAGTATCAGCTAAAGCATCTGCTTGGGCAAGAGTATATGTTCCATCAAGGATTCCTGCTGAACCTGTAGACCATAAAGCACTAAGCTCTGTAGCATATTCTGTATTGAAGTTATCAGCATCAGCTACATATGCAAGACATGTTGCCTTTTTCTCTTCAATATAGTTATAGAATGCTAAAACATTATCAAATAAAGCCTTGGCTGCATCGTAAGCCTCATCTGCTCCAGCCTTTGCAGTTACTCCTGTGAAATCAGGTGTAAGTGAAGATGTTGCAGTAAGAACTGCACCAACTGAAGTTGTAATAGTCTTATATGTAGCAAATGCTGTTGTAAGATTTGTCTCATATTGCTCTAATGTTACTTCATACTTAGTAACTACAGCATCTAATGCTTCCTTACCTGAAGCTAGTGTAGATGCGATATTTGCTGCTGTACAGCTAGAAATTGCATTTGATTGTGCGGCATATACCTCATCAACCTCTTCCTTTGCTGTTGCTAATGTTGTATCATCAATATCATCAATTGCATCTACAGCTGCTAGTGTAGTTCCCTTATATGCTAAAAGCTCTTCTAATGCAGCATCTCTTACATCATCATCAGATTCAATAGCATCTACTGTATCATCAAGTGTTTCAATTGCTGCTAGTAGTACTTCCATATTTGCAGCTGCATTGATTGCTGTAATTGCAGTATCATAAGCTGTAGCAAATGCTGTTGCATTAAGTGTATAATCATCAGCACGCTCTTCCTTTTGAGCTGTAATCATTGTTAAATAAGCAGTCTTATTAAGAGCAAATTTTGCATCTGATGTAACTGACATTAAAGCATTAATTCCATTTATAAAATTTTCCTTAAGCTCATCTAATGATGTTGATGTTGCAATAGTTGCTTTACTAGTTGTATATGCATTTGTTAAATCACTACCATAAATTGTGTAGTTATTTGTAACATCTAATGCATTATAAATACTATCGTAAGATGCTGTATAATTTGCAATTGACTCATCTAATGTACCAATAGTTTGTGCTACAGCGAAGTCATCAATCTTAAATCCACGTGCAGTATCTGATCCTGCAGTAATGAATAATAGATCTGCAAAGACAACTGGTCTATCTGCTTCTGGCACAAGCTCATCTGTAACTACTGCTGTACCATTAATTGAAATACTTAGCTTATATGTTGCAAAATCATAGCTCCAATTGATTTCATACTCTGTATTTGCAGCATATGTGAATGGAGTACCCTTGAAATTATAAGTTGTCTTACTATCAGTACCAACTCCACACTCAGATGTAAAATATACCTGAATAGCCTTATCATTATTTGTACGTAATGCAAATAATGTCTGTTCATCCTCTAGACTGGAAGCTGTATATCCTCGGAATTGTACTATAGACCATCCTCCATTTAACTTATTGTCAGTGTTGGTTGGAGTATACTTCATTGTTCCTTCAATAACACCCTCAAATAAATTTCCAATATTTGCTGTAAGCTTTGCTGTATTTGAAGATGTATCCTCACTTACAAGCTTTCCATCAGTAACATTAATTGCTGTGTTTTCATCTGTTCCTGGAGTAAATCCAACATTATCTGAGCTTACAAAATCAGATGATGTGAAATTTGTGAAGTCATTTGCTAAAACCACTCCATCAGATGCTGATAGCTTCTCGTAAGTAGTTCTTGTATCTACTGCTGTCCACTTTGCATAAAGTGTAGTGTTTGCAGTAATAGCTGCTCCTGCTGTTGCAGCAGTTGTAAATGCTTGATCTAGGTACCATCCACCAAAAGTATAACCATCTGCCTCAATTGATGGTAATGTTTCTGGTAATGCAGTTGCTCCGCTAACAGAAGCTGGAGCTGTACCATGCTCAGTACTATAGGTAATTGTATATGTTGTAGTAGCATCTCCTGAATCATCACTTGAATCACTACTATTCTTTGTCCACTTTGCATAAAGTGTTAAATCAGACTCAACCTTGTCTGAGCTTGTGAACTCGTTAGTGAAATCAACATCACTATACCATCCACCAAATGTGTATCCTTCATATGTAAGTGTTGGAAGATTAATTGTAGAACCCTCCTCTACCTCCATATCATCGTATGTTGTTACAGAAATACTATCAGATGTATCTGGGTCATTTGAATCAAGCTTTACTGTATAAGTATTGCTGTCATCAGAACCACAAGCTACAAGAGATAATCCTGCAAGTGCTGCTAATGTTGATGCACTAGCAACTTTTAAAAACTTTCTCTTTTTCATTATTCTTTTCTTCATTCCTTTCCATCTTTAGAAACCCCTCTCCATCAACTAAAGCGCTTTCTAAATACATTTTTAATTTTAGCCTACTTTTTCTTATTTTCAAAGAAAATATAAGCATTTTTATTTGATTTTTTTTATTTGTCGTAAAATCGAATAAAAAGAGGCTATCAATTACGATAGCCTCTAGCTTTTTAGTTAATTATTCATTAACAACTGTAACATTAGATGCTTGTTGACCCTTCTTACCTTCAACAATGTCTAATGTAACCTTTTGACCTTGATCTAATGACTTATGTCCCTCTTGGTTGATAGCTGAGTAATGTACAAATACATCCTTTCCATCAACAACAATGAATCCATAACCTTTCTTAGAATCAAAGAACTTAACTACACCATTATACATTAGGTTCTATTCCTCCTCTTTCTTTTCTTTTTCAAAACAAAAACTAAGAATTACCAATGTATTAAAGCATAGAATTAATTACTTCGTTTCTATTTCTTATTTTAATTATAGCGTTGAATTTTTTAAATTGCAACATTCTAGAAACGATTTATTGCATTAAAAATAGCATAAATTGTAGAACGAACTACAGATTGAGACATTCCTACACCAAAATAGATGTTTCCAGTCTTAAGATTCTTAAGCTCAATATATGAGATAGCCTCAGCCTTTGAACCATTTTCAACTGAGTGCTGTGAATAGTCAACAATATCAATACTGAAATGTCCTGATTGATTTAAGGCATCAACAATTGCAGAGATAGGTCCATCACCATCACCAACAAATGTCTCCTCCTTACCCTTGTATGTAAATGTAAGAGTTCTCTTAAATTGCTCCTCTGTATCTAAAATCTTTTGAGATACATATTGTAGATCACCAGACTTGTCATTATAAGTCTTAAGGAATAGCTCCTTAAGCTCCTCTGGAGAAAGCTCACCCTTCTTCTCAGTTGCACGCTTTACAACATGCATAAAGTCTCCCTGTAATCCCTTAGGAAGTCTATATCCATATGTTTGCTCTAATACAAAGGCAATTCCTCCTCTTCCTGATTGAGAATTGATACGTACTAGTGGCTCATACTTTCTTCCAAGATCATCTGGGTCAATTGGAAGATATGGAACCTCCCAAGTCTTATTTCCTGAATCCTTATATGCTCTCATACCCTTGTTAATCGCATCCTGGTGTGAACCACTAAATGCTGTAAATACTAACTTTCCAACATATGGCTGACGATCAGGGATAGTCATACAAGTTACATCCTCATAGATTTCCTTTAAATCATTAATATTAGAGAAATCAAGCTTAGGATCAACACCATGTGTATACATATTAAGACCTACAACTACTACGTCTAGGTTTCCAGTACGCTCTCCGTTACCAAATAATGTTCCCTCAACACGGTCAGCTCCTGCCATAAGTCCAAGCTCACATGCAGCTACTCCCTCACCTCTATCATTATGTGGGTGAAGAGATACAATAACTGCCTCTCTATCCTTAAAGCTACGGCACATATACTCAATTTGGTCTGCATATACATTTGGAGTATCCATCTCTACTGTTGATGGAAGGTTAATAATAACCTTTCTATCCTTAGATGCTCCCCATGTATCAAGTACTGCATTACAAATATCTGCTGCATAATCCATCTCTGTTCCTGTAAATGATTCAGGAGAATACTCAAGTCTTACCTCTCCATCGAACTCACCCTCAAGCTCACGAACAAGCTTAACTCCATCGATAGCGATTTGCTTAATCTCTTCCTTATCCTTACCAAACACAACCTTACGCTGTAGAACTGATGTTGAGTTATAGATATGAAGAATTACTCTTGGTAATCCCTTAACAGCCTCAAATGTTCTACGAATTAAATGCTCACGAGCCTGTGTTAATACCTGTAATGTAACATCCTCTGGTACAAGGTTTTCATCAATAAGCTTACGTAAGAAATCGAACTCAATTTGAGATGCTGATGGGAATCCTACCTCAATCTCTTTAAATCCCACCTCAACAAGTTTCTTAAAGAATCTAACCTTTTGATCAATATTCATAGGTGTAATAAGAGCTTGATTTCCATCACGTAAATCAACTGAACACCAAATAGGTGCCTTAGTGATTTCCTTATCAGGCCAAGTACGATCCTTAAGCTTAATTGTTTCAAATCTCTTATACTTCTCAAAATTCTTCATATTATTCCTCCTTAAAATATAAAAAGTCCTCTAGAAAATCTAGAGGACGTCATAAACGTGGTACCACCTTAAGTTCGTAGATAAATATCTACCTCATTATCTCTGTAACGTAGAGGGACGTGATATCCTACTTATACTAAGATGTTCAGTATCCCGCTCTTAAGACTAGTTCATGTATCATTAGCTTAAGCTTTCACCAACCGCTTTTTCTCTAAACACATCATATACACTACTACTTCTTAGTCATTGCGTGTATCACAATAATACAATATTTTAGAATAAAAGTCAACTATTTTGACAATTAGAGCACATATTATTGCAGCAGGGGATGCTTTCTCCAAAATATCGTGCCATGCTTTTGTGAATACACTCACCTGAGGTTAGTATTTTCTTAATGCTTTGCATACAAAAATACTTATAGCTTTTAACCTTTGAAATCTCCTTTAAGGATTTAGATGAGGAATCTATTTGCTGAATAAAAAAGTAAATAGTTCTAATATCTACATTATTATATAAAATAACACATTCCCCTCCCTTACCATCTCTTGAGGCTCTTCCAACCATCTGCGATAAGGATTCTACAGAATCTGGCATGTCATAATTTATAACAAATCTAATATCAGGCTTATTAATACCCATACCAAAGGCGTTAGTCGCAATCATCACTCCAGCCTTTGATTTAATAAACCTATTCTGATTCTCCTCCTTAACCTTATTATCAAGCCCTGCATGATAATAATAAACCCTATAATTATTCTTTAAAACCTCATATAAGGCCATAACCTCCTTACGAGTGTTACAATATATAATTCCACACTCGTTATGACCTTTTAAATACCAATTAATATATTCTATCTTGTTTTTATTTCTTACAACCCTATAGAATAGGTCTGGTCTATCAAAGGAGGATTTAATAATGTTTGGATTATTAATACCACAAACCCTTTTAATCTCATCAATAGTATATTTATTAGCGGTCGCGCTAAAAAGACCTAATGGTATTTTATATCCAAACTCTGATAAAAAATCCTTAATTGAAAGAAAGGATTCTCTAAAATCCATATGCCACATAATGGTATGTGCCTCATCTACTATAAGATATGATACCTTAATTCTTTTTACATATTCTATAAACTCCTTATTCAAAAGCCTTTCAGGAGCTACATATAATATTTTTAATTCTGAAAGGGATTTATATATTTCCCTTTGCTCCTTATTCTTCATAGAGGAATTAATAAACTCTGCCTTAATACCTCTATCCTTAAGCTCACGTACCTGATCATACATCAAGGATATAAGTGGTGTTACAACTATTGTAAGACCATCACGTAAAAGTGATGGTATTTGAAAGCACACACTTTTTCCTCCACCTGTACGAAGAATCGCAATAGTATCATAATCATTAAGAAGTGAATCTATTACCATCTCCTGAGAGCCTCTAAAGCTATCATAGCCAAAATACTTTTTTAATGCTTCATATTTATTCATAAAAATATCACCCATAATATGTATTACAAAAAATATTACTTTTTACTAAATAAAAATAGAAATATTTTAATTTATGCTATAATTTTTGTATGGGGTGATAGGTATGAGATTCTTTAGGCTTATGGAATCAAAGAAATATGAAGCTTTAATTTCAGCAATTATAATCATATCTATTATTATCCTATATTCAATAAACACCTGGGCTATAAAGCCTCATTGTGATGAGGATAGGTCATTTATAGAATATATAATATGTAATCAGGTAAATGACTTTTTATGTCCAATAGCCCTAATTTCTATATTAAACCTATTAACTACTATAACCTCAAGGAGGGTTATAACATCTATAATATTCTATCTAATACTTTTTATAGTATCATCACTAGTATGGGAGCTTTTAAGGCCTTATATATTAAAGCTATATAATCCCTTTGATAAAACACCTCATACAAGGGCTGGAGATTTTATAGCCTACTTCTTAGGGTATTTAGTAGCATATCTAGTAGTCTATATAAGATATCGAAAAGAAAAGAGTAATCTCTAGGATTACTCATTTTTTTTGCTCATATAGTTATCAGATATAGCCTTTAAAAGCTTATATATAATTTCATTATATGGAAGATTAAGCTTATGTTCTTTTCCAAGCTTTAAGGCGTATCCTGAAAAATATTCAAGCTCATTTCTTCTTTTATTCTTAAAATCCATAGCCATAGATGTGTATCTATCAGATGATCTTGTATCAAGGTCTGCAATAAGCTTTTCTGCATCACTTAAATGAAGGTCAACTCCACAAACCATTGCCAATGATACAATTTCTTTAAATAGATTTAGCATCATTTCCTTAAGGTATGGATGCTTAAGCTCTGTGTAGTTTGAATCAGTTAATGCTGACACCTGGTTAATTCCAATATTTAGCATCCACTTTCTCCATACCTCACGCTGCATATCATCAAATACCTTATAGTTGATATTTGCACCCTTTAAAACCTTACATAATGGCTTTAGATAGTCTGGTTCTCCAACATTATATCTATCACCAAGACCTAAAAGGATTACGTTTGATGTTATAACATCTCCATTATCCTTCTGGTTAGCCTCAATTTTAATCATTGAATATGTAACCTTATTTAATGGGAAGCGA
>JAILRQ010000064.1 GCA_024698125.1 Acholeplasmatales bacterium | reverse complement strand
TGGAACTACATCAGGTGAACTATCTGGTAATGTTTCTAATGGTTCATCAACAGGAGCTCTTGATGCAGGAGATGGTGTAGTACTTAAGCAAGGAGCAGTTCAAATCACATCTTGTAGTGGAGAAGAGGAAAGTGCTTATGTTGAGTTCAAGCCATATAGCGGAGCTACATCATATAATGTTTATTTAAAGGGAGCAAATGATACAGAGTATCAATTACTTGATTATGAGGATGTATATGTACAATCATTATCATCTAATACAGTAAGAGCAGACCTATTTGGTCTTCCAGCTGGAGATTACTCTATTCAAGTAAAACCAGTTACAGCATCAGGAGAGGTTGATAATCCAGCTCAAATGACAGTATCTGTTGTAGCATACGATAGATCTGGTTATGCACATTTTAATTATAGTGCAGGAGTTGGAGCATATAATGATGATGGTTCATTAAAGGATGACGCAATCGTTGTTTATGTAACAGATGCTAATAAGGATACAGTAATGGAAGAGGTATGTGCTAGATATGAAGCTCTAGACATGTTCCAGGTTCCATCTACATATGAAAATGACCATGCAGGAGAGGATGCCGATTCAATTGGTTGGTGGTTAAATAATACACAATTCTCTAAGGCTGAGCGTGACTCAAAGGGAGAAATTATTGCTCCTCAATCAGGAAAGAAGACATCAGATACATATTCAGCTGATGGAGCAACACTTGGATTCAAGCAATTAGGTACAGAGCATCCAATTGTTATTCGTTTTGCAGGAGAGGTTACAGCACCAGAGGGACTTACTGTTTATGATTCATATAAGCAAGGTGGTTCTGAGGGAGATAATGGAAACATGGCCCGTATGAAGGACTACATTAATGTAACTCTTGAGGGAGTTGGAAATGACGCAGTAATCGAGGGATGGGGATTCCATTTCATCTGCTCAGATACAACTAACACATATGGTAAATCATTCGAGGTTAGAAACCTATGCTTCGATAAGTATACAGAGGATGCAGTAGGAATGGAAGGAGTTCAGGATGGTTCAACTATTACAGCATCAGTTGAAAGATGCTGGGTTCATAACAATACATTCCTTCCTGGATATTGTGCAAATCCTGCTGAATCAGATAAGGCAGAGGGAGACGGATCTTGTGACTTCAAGAGAGGACAATACTATACAATGTCATATAACTATTATGAGTATTGCCATAAGACAAACCTTGTAGGTTCATCTGATTCATCACTTCAATATAATATTTCATTCCACCATAATACATGGTATAACTGTGGATCTCGTATTCCACTATTAAGACAATCAAATCTACATTTCTATAACAATTATGTTTATGGAGATTCATCAGATAATAATGCAGCATTAAGCTACGTTTCATCACTTCGTGCATCATGCTATATGTATGCAGAAAACAATTATTATGAAGGATGTAAGAATCCATTCCAAAAGAAGGATGGAGCCGCAAAGCTTTATGGTAATACAATGGTAGGATGCTTCGAGGATAATGATGCAACTACTGTTTCATCAAGAACTGAAGCAGTATCATCTTCTTGTGCATATAATGGAACATCATATGCAAACTTTGATACTAATTCTTCATTATTCTACTATAATGAGTCTACACAGCAATCAGATTGCTACCTTACAACAGCAGCTGTTGCAAGACAAGAGGATGTTAAGTACTCTGGTTCTAGATATAGAACAGTACTTGATAAGACTTCATTCAGTATTGAATCTACATCTAACAAGTATAGTGTAGATGAGACTAATTCAATTGATCTATCTAGTGGAACATATACAGCTACACTTTCATCTGATCAAGGTATTGTATATAACGGTGTTAAGTCTGGAAAGTTCAAGGGACAAGGAATTACATTTAGATTAACAAACCCTGCAATTGTAACAGTTGCAATGACAGCATCTTCAGGATATGCTGCAGGATATTTAGTATCTTCAACAGGAGAGCTAATGCTTGCAGGATCTGGAACTGTTCAATTAGACGCAGGAGTATATTATATTACATCATGCATCATCGATAAGGAGACTACAGTAACTTCACTTGTATTTGAGAAGTACGATAGTGCTGAGTATGATGCACAAAAGATTAGTGAGTATAACGCATTAGTAGCAGCCATTCCATCAACTATTGCTTATAATGCCTCAACATATGAAGCAATAAAGGCTGCTATGAATGCTTATACAAATCTAGGTGATCTTCAATCAAGTGTTGATTATACTGCAGTAGAAGCTGCATATAATAGCTATAAGGCACTTGGTGAAGATTATGTAGAGGGATTAATAAATCAAATTGGTACAGTTACATCTGATAGTGGAGATGCAATATCTTCAGCAAGAGCAGCTTATACAGCACTTATTGCAAGCTGCAGCGATGCAACAGTTTCAAATCTTGCAACATTAGAGGCAGCAGAGAGTGCTTACTATAGCCTTGCTGTAGATGCCCTAATCGCAAAGATTGATACAATTGGTACTGTAACACTTGATTCAGAGTCATTAATTGTTACATGTGAGAACATGTATTCTCAATTAGATGATTCACAAAAGGCAAGTGTAACTAACTACTCAACTCTTACAGCAGCAAGAGCTACATTAAATTCTTTAATTGCTGTAAATGAGGTAGAGTCAGCACTAGCTGATATTGATACATCAACAGCTACAGTATCTGAGCTTGCAGCAGTAGTTGCAGATTATGATGCATTAACTGCTACTGAACAAGCATCAGTTACACAAACAACAAAGCTTGAAGAGGTATATGTAGCATACTTCAAGGGATTAGTAGCATCACTTCCATCAACTATTACAACATCTGATGGTGAGACTATTACTACAGCACTTGATATCTATTCAAGATTAACAGATGCAGATAAGACTGCAGTAGCAGATGATTATGCTACACTTGAGGCAGCAAATACTGCATATACTGAAATCCTAAATGCAAGACAAGTAGTTACATTTGAGGATGGAGCTGCTGGAAATAACAGCTACTTCACAATTACTGCTAACCTAAAGAGTGGAATTGCATCTAAGACTTATGATGGTGTAACATATACAGCAGCAATCAAGATGGAGTCTAAGACATCTATTACATTCACAGCTGCTAGCGATGTTACAGTAACTATTATTACTGATAGTGCATCAAAGGATATTAAGATTAATGGAACATCATATACAGCAGATGCTAATGGTGTAGTTACTGCAGCTATATCAGCAGGAGCAGTATCTATTACTAAGGATGATTCATTAAATATCTATGCAATCATAGTTGAATAATAAAATTTTAAGCTCTGGTTTTTCCAGAGCTTTTTTTTTATAATACTAATCACCATCTTGATTTCTAAAAGAATATACATTAACATTAAGTAGAAGGGAAAAAAAGGTGAATTGATTATGAAATTAATAAAAAGATTATTGTTAAGTTTTATGATTTTAATACCTTTCTTAGCATCATGTTCAAATGATTCAGATACTAATGAAAAAGATGAATACGGGTCCTATTTATATTTAGAATACGCATTATTTAGGCAAAGTTTTGAACTTGGAGCTGAAAGAGAAATAAGGAATATCCATTTTTCAACTGAAGGATATAACTATTATGGAGATTTTCAAATATTATTCAATGATGAGATAATACTTGATATGGCAGATTATGATTATTACTTACCAGCAACAGATGATTTAAGTATAGCTGTTGAGTTTAATCCAGAAATTGATAATACAATAAGTGTTAATGTTGGTGATAATTTTATTAAGACAGATACATCATTAACAACAAAGGATGATATAACCTATTTAACATATTATCCTGGTCAAGTTGAGCTTGTTTATGGTTTTGATAATTCGGTTACCCTATCAAATGATATAGAATTAGTAGAAGGGAATA
>JAILRQ010000037.1 GCA_024698125.1 Acholeplasmatales bacterium | reverse complement strand
AGCATATATTAACCCATCTAATTTAATGCCAAAGGCTACATCAGCTGCAATTGAGGCAAATATTACAGGAGTTACTGTTACTGACCCAGATAGATCTTATCCAGATCCAGCAGATGTTGTTACAGCAATTAATAGCTTAACAGCTGTTAATGATATTACAAATGACAACTATGTTTCAGTAGGAGAAGCTGCTGATGCTGCAAGACTTCTATATAATCAATTAAACATTGATGATAGAGCTAGTGTAACTAACCTATCAACATTAGAGGCAGTAGAGGCTAAGGTAGCTGAGCTAGTTGAGGCTAATAAGCCACAGGCTACAGCAGAGTATACACTTGATTGCTCAACTCTAACTTCAGCAGGAACTGGAACATATGGAGATTATACTATCTCTGATGCAAACTCTAAGTTCTCTATTTCAAGTAGTGCATTAAAGCTTGGAGGAAGTGGAAGTAGTTCTTCTGAATATGTTTCAATTACAGTTACTGGAACAGGTACTGTTACAATTGTTGTAAATGCATATATTACAGCTACAGACAAGGTGGCAACTTTAGGTATTACACAAGATAGTAAGGATGCTGTAACACAGGGAGTTACAACAGGAAACTCAACAGCATATACATTTGATTTTACAATTTCTGGAACATCAACATTCTATATTTATAGAGCTGCAGGATCTAGTACAGGAATCTATATTGATAGTATTGTAACATCATACTATGCAGCATAATAATTAAGCATAATAAAAGAGGCTACAGATTAATTTCTGTAGCCTCATTTTTTAATTACTTAGTAAGAAATGTCTTATAAGCCTTGTATGCCTCATAAACATCAGCCTTAGATACAATCTCCATTGGAGCATGCATATTAAGAACTGCGATTCCAGCATCAACAACATTCATATTTGTATTACCAAGGATATAGGCAATAGTTCCTCCACCACCTTGGTCTACCTTTCCAAGCTCTGCAGTTTGGAAGAAGATTCCATCATTATCCATAATATTTCTAACCCATGCAAAGTACTCAGGCATTGCATCGTTAGAACCACTCTTACCACGAGCACCAGTATACTTATTGAATACGATTCCCTTTCCAAGGAAGCAAGCATTATTCTCATCATATGCTGATGTGTATAATGGATCTACACCTGCAGATACATCGCTTGATAGCATCTTTGAATTCTCAAGTGTCTTACGAAGAGCAAGTAATGACGCATCACCTGTCTTATCTAATAGTTCAAGAATAGCATTCTCGAAGAAGTAGCTTTGAGCTCCAGTTGCACCAACTGAACCAATCTCCTCCTTATCAACAAGAATAGTACAAGAAGTGTACTCAGGATTCTTGATGTCAAGAATTGCTCTTAAAGAAGTATAAGCACATGATCTATCATCATGTCCGTATCCAGCGATCATTGATCTATCAAGACCATAATCTCTTGCAGGACCTGCAGGAACAACCTCGATTTCAGCTGAAAGGAAGTCCTCCTCTTCAATATTATACTTATCCTTGATAAGCTTTAGGATGTTTTTCTTAACTGCATCCTTCTTATCATCACAAGGAATAGAACCAGCAGTAAGGTCTAAATCCTCACCTTCAATTACAACATTAGCCTTCTTAGTCATTTGATCTGCTGCTAAGTGAATTAATAGGTCAGTTACTCCAAGTACTGGATCATCCTTACCATCACCGATATTAATATCAACAACACTACCATCCTTCTTAACAACTACACCATATAGTGCTAGTGGAATAGTAACCCATTGATATTTCTTAATACCACCATAGTAGTGAGTATCAAGTAAAGCAAATCCCTTTTTCTCATATAAAGGATGTTGCTTTAAATCCATTCTTGGTGAGTCAATATGTGCACCAAGGATTCTTAATCCTTCACGCACATCCTTCTTACCAACTATGAATGCACAAACATTCTTTCCCTTATTAACCTTATATACCTTATCTCCAGCCTTAAGAGTCTTAACAGAAGAAATCTCCTTGAACCCCTTTGCCTCAAGCTCCTTTACAGCTTCCTTAGTACAAAGACGCTCTGTCTTACAGTTAGAGATAAACTCTTTATAATCTTCACCAAAGGCAAAAATCTCTTTTGTCTGGTCAGATTTAACCCAAATGTTTTCGTTATACATACAAATTACCTCCGTAGCCTATTATATATTATTAATAATTATATTTCAAATAATATAATTAAAGATTTGTTTGTGATATAATAAAATTGGTGATTTATAAAATGTATGATTTAGAAGATGTAAAAAAGAGATCATTGCTTACAATTTTAACCTATTTAATATTTTATTTAATAGTAGGTTCAATTGCGACAATACTTATAATTAAATGCTATGAAACTGATACCTACTCATATAAGACAATTCTTAATGCTATGAGTGCTGTATCTGGTGATTATTCACTTGATAAGATAGCTGCCGCATGTAATGTATGGTCAATGGCAATAAGCTATATTCCAGTAGCGGTTTTATTAATCCTTATAATGCATATAGATTTAATAGAGGATTTTAAAAAACTTAAGGAAAAGCCTATCTTTAATGCCATACTTGCAGTAGCTGGTGGATTAGTATTATTTCTTGTAGTATTCCTACTTGGAATGCTTATTGAAAAGGTCGTTGGTTATACCTCAACTAATGAGGAAACATTAGAGAGTGTATTTGCATATAAGAAGTATGGAGTATTTATGCTACTCATCACTTCAATCTTTGGACCTATAGTAGAAGAGCTTGTATACAGAAAAGCTATATTCAATCTTTTAAATGATAAGCCAAAATGGATTCCAATTGTTGTATCAATTGTAGCATTTGTGATTCCACATATGTTATCTACAACAGATGCATCATTTGGAGAGTTCTTATTGATTTCAGTTCCATATATAATTTCAGCAACTATATTTGCTTTTGCATATGAGATTAGTGGAAGAAATGTATATGTAACAATGGTTATGCATTTTATTAACAATTTAATTACTTGTATTATTTTATTAGCATAGGAGGATATTATTTATGATTAAGCAGCTTATTGATGAGGATTATGTAAAGAATCCATTCAAGGAAATCGGAGAGGATTTTGCTTTAGTAACAGCAGGAGGAAAGGAAGGATATAACCCAATGACTGTGTCATGGGGTACAATTGGAAAGCTTTGGAATAGAAATGTTATTATTTTATTCATTCGTCCAGAGCGTGCTACTTGGCCACTTCTTGAGGCAAACCCTAAGTTTACTGTTTCATTCTTCTCAGGAGAGCATAAGGATGCCTTAACTCTTGCAGGAAGAATATCAGGACATGATTATAAGGATAAGTTCTCAGAAATTGGACTTACTCCAATTTATGATGTAGATGCAGATATCTATTATGCTAAGGAGGCTTCATACATTTTTAAATGTAGTAAGCTTTATGTAGGAGATATTGAAGAGAATGGATTTATTGACAAGTCATTAGTTGATAGATTCTATGGTGAAAACGGAGGATATCACAAGGTTATAGTTGCACAAATCAACTCATACTTTGTAAACGAGGAATAGGAAAGGAGTGATAGCCTTGATTACCAACTATAAGGATTTTATTAAGTTTTGTGAATCATTAGAAACAAGACCAAGGCTATTACTACATAGCTGCTGTGGACCATGCTCATCACATACACAGCAGGTTGTTGCAAGATATTTTGACACTACAATTTTTTATACCAATGATAATATTTATCCAGAGGAGGAGTTTTATCATAGATTAGATGAGCAAAAGAAGGTATGTGATTGTCTTGGACTTGGAATAGAGGTTATTCCAGATGAGTATAATCCATCTAATTATTATGAGGCTGTAAAGGGACTTGAAAATCTTGGTGAGCGTAGCCAAAGATGCTATGAATGCTATAAGTTCCGTATGGAAAAGACAGCCAAAAAGGCCAAGGAGCTTGGCTTTGATTATTTCACAACAACTATATCAATTTCACCATATAAGGATGCAAATTGGTGTAATGAAATAGGATATGAGCTTGAGAAAAAGTATGGGGTTAAATATCTTTATTCTAATTTTAAAAAGGAAGAGGGATATAAGAGAAGTATCGAGCTATCTCATGAATACAATATTTATAGACAGGAATATTGTGGATGTGTATTCTCTAAAAGGGAGAGAGAGGAGCATATGAAATGAAAAGAGGATTAGTTTTCTGTGGAGGAGGAGCTAAAGGATCATACGAGGCTGGTGTATGGAAATATCTAGACGAGAAGGGTATTAAGTTTGATATTGTAACAGGTACATCAATAGGAGCCTTAAATGCAGCTATGTATGCTCAGCATACATTTGATCTTGATATGGAGGTATGGGATACTGTAACTCTTGATAAGATCATGAAGGATGCGTTTAAGTATGATGAAAATGTTTCTTTAAAATATTCACTTAAGCAAAAGGATAATCTAATAGGATTCTTAGGCTCATATATAAAGAAGTTTGGTGGAGATGTATCTCCATTCTATGAGCTTATGGATAAGTATATATTCCCAGAAAAGATTGTTTCATCAGATGTAACATGTGGAATTGTTGTAACAAAGTTCCCAAGCTTTCAGGGAGTAGAAATAGTATTAAACAAGCTTAAGCCAGAGCTTGTTAATAAGTATTTAGTAGCTACTGCATCTGCATTTCCAATTCTTCAGGTATGTAAGATTGGACGTAATTCATATATCGATGGAGGATATTATGACAATATGCCAGTAAACTTTGCAATAGAGCTTGGTGCTGAGGATATTGTGGC
>JAILRQ010000016.1 GCA_024698125.1 Acholeplasmatales bacterium | reverse complement strand
TGGTTAGTACCACCACCATCTACTACTGCCATCTTTTCAATATAGCGTAGATTTGGTGTAGTCTTTCTTGTATCTAAAATCTTACAATCTCCTACAAGCTCCTTAGTAAAGCTTTTTGTAACTGTAGCTATACCACACATTCTTTGTAATAGATTTAAGGCAACTCTTTCACCCTTTAATAGAGTTTTAGTATCACCATCAATAAGACCTATGATGTCACCCTTTTTAACAGAATCTCCATTCTTATAATTAAATGTAAGATTGAATGTTCCACCAACAAGTTCGAATACTCTTCTTGTGACATCAAGACCAGATAAAACACCGTCTTCCTTAGCGATAAATCTAGCCTTTGACTTATGACCATCAGGGATTAGGTTATCAGTTGTAACATCTCCCTCTGGCATATCCTCATTTAAAGCATTTAAAATTATTTGGTCAATAATCTTAAAATCCATATGATCCTCCTAGTTTAATCTACAATGACAACCAATAGACTCATTACGAGATAGAGCTGCATCAATAATGATTAACGCAACTGTTGCCATATTTAGAGTTTCAAAATAATAACGAGACATTACATTAATCTTCTTAAGATTCTTATAATGACGCTCTATTATCTTCTTAGCAAGGTTTAATCCTTCCTCAGTACGTACAATTTGCACGTATTTATCCATTGTATCTCTTATCTCAACTCTAATTGATTTAAAGTTGAACTTGCGTGGCTCTCCAATAACTGGTGGGAACTTAATAGTTCTCTTAGATAATTCCTCCTTAGAGGCATTAATATCATCTGCTACCCTCTTACCAAAAACTAGGCACTCAAGAAGAGAGTTTGATGCAAGTCTATTAGCTCCATGAACTCCTGTGTTAGCACATTCACCAACAGCATATACTCCCTCCATTGATGTATGTCCACAAAGGTCTGATGCAATTCCTCCACAAAGGAAATGCTCAATTGGAGTTACAGGGATTAAATCCTTACTCATATCAACACCAATTGACATACATTTCTCATAAATAGTTGGGAAGCGGTGCATTAAGAAATCCTTAGTCTTATGACGAATATCTAAATATACATGGTCTGACCATGTATCAAACATCTCACGCTTAATAGCCTGTGATACTACATCACGTGGAGCAAGCTCCATTCTTTCCTTATCATACTTATCCATGAAGCGTTGACCTTCAATATTACGTAATATTGCGCCTTCTCCACGAACAGCCTCACTTATAAGGAATACTCTTCCTCTCTTTTCAGGCTCATATAAACCTGTTGGATGGAATTGTACAAATTCCATATTTTCAATCTTTATTCCAGCACGGTATGCAAGCGCAATACCATCACCAACCGCAAACTTCTCATTTGTAGAGTTCTTATAAACTCCTCCACAACCTCCAGTTGCGATAACAATTTTATTTGTAAATACATAATCAGGCTCATTATTATTGTTGATGCATACAAGACCAATAGCCTTGTTATTATCATCAGTTATTATTTGAATTGCCATTTCATCCTCAAATACATCAATATTTGTATACTTCTTTAAGGATTCTCTTAAATCTCTCATGACACTTTCACCAGTCGCATCTCCACCAGCGTGTAAAATACGGCGTGATCTATGTCCACCCTCAAGAGTCTTAATGAACTCTCCGTTTTGATCCTTATCAAAGTTAACACCCATGCTTACAAGGTTTCTAATGTTTTCTCCAGCTTCATTAACAAGAATTTCTACAGCCTCCTTGTTATTAAGATTTGAACCAGCTCTAAGAGTATCCTCATAATGCTCCTTAATCTTTGCCTCATCAAACTTAATTTCAGCCGCAATTCCACCTTGTGCAAGATTAGATGAACCCTTATCAATCTTATCCTTGATAAACATTCCTATCTTTAACTCTCGGTCAAGATTCATTGCAGTATACATTCCTGCAAGTCCTCCACCTAGTATTACAACATCAAATTCACGATAATTTTTCATCATAGCACCTCGCTATTTTATTTTGAAAGCTCTAGCATCTTATCTACGCACTTACGAGCACGTACTGCTATATCCTCTGGTATCTCTATTTCATTAGTCTCATCACGAAGACAGTTATATAAATCCTCAAGATGAGTAAGCTTCATCTCAAAGCAATTAAACATATTGCTTAAAAGATAGAACTTCTTATCAGGACATCTCTTCTCCATCTCATGAATAACACCACATTCAGTACCTACAATAAACTCCTTGCATTCTGATTTAGTAACATATTCAATAAGTCCCTTTGTAGAGCCTACAAAGGCTGCCTCCTCTAATACCTCAAGCTTGCACTCAGGGTGAGCAATAAACTCTGCATTTGGATGTTCTGCCTTAGCCTTTAAAACCTCTTCCTTAGTTCTTCCATTATGAATTCCACAGAAACCTGGCCAAAGGTCAAGCTTAATATCCTTACTCTTCTGCATTGCATATTTTCCAAGATTTCTATCTGGACCATAAAGCATTGGCTTTCCAAGCTTTGCATAGTGATCGATTATTTTAAGACCATTAGATGAAGTAACACAAACATCTGCGTATTGCTTACATCTTGCAGTCGAATTAACATACATTAATATGATAGTATCAGGATGCTCCTCACGATATTTTTTAATATCCTCTTCCCTCATCATATTAGCCATTACACATCCAGCCTCCATTACTGGAAGTAGAACCTTCTTTTGTGGAGATAAAAGCTTCGCAGTTTCAGCCATAAAGTGAACTCCGCAGAATACAATTATATCTGCATCTGTTTTTGAAGCCATTTGAGATAATGCAAGTGAATCTCCTACATAATCAGCTATATCCTGAATCTCAGGTCTTTGATAGTAGTGAGCAAGAATAATCGCATTCTTCTCCTTTTTCCACTTATTGATTTGTTCATACATTTCTTGTGTTGTCATAATATCAGTCCTTTATGAATGATTATACTACATTTACACTTTTTACTCAATTATTTAATTAGATTTTAAATAAATATAAGAATAAATAAAAGGGTTATTATAAATAACCCTAATATTAATACTATCGTTGATAAATAATATCTATAATATTCTTCTTTTTTAATCTTCTCTTTACTAATAAATAAATCAAAAATGAAACTATAATTAATATAGAAAAGCTTATACCTACAGCCCCAAAATCATAATATAGTGGAGTAATTGTTGTAATATTCTTATGTAGTGCTAATTTATTTATAAATATTATTACACCAAGTTCTAGCAACAATGATAAAAGATATGGAATTATTGTAAAAATAATAACATCAAAATAATATAGTAATGTTACCTTAGATTTATTAATACCAAATGACATTAATATTCCTTGTGTTCTTTTCTCTTTTTCAAATATATTATGTACATAATTAATCACTATAATAATACTTATTATAATTAAAACAAGTCCTATAAAGAACGAAACAAGAGTAATATTATAAACAAAATCAAGTCCTTCATCTATTGTAACACTTAATTCTGTGTTATCTAAAAGTCCTAACTTTATAGCTTTGTTAAAAGTATTCTTATTATAATTTGTGACTCTAATTCCATTTGAATCACTATAATAATACTCGCTAATATTAATAAAGAAATCATTATATAGCTCATTGGATACACTAATATTTGAATCTAAGTCATCATAAATAAATGCGACATTATATTCTTTTGTAAGAGTCTTCTTATTTTCTCCTCTTCCTAGAAGATAATTAATTTCAATATTTTGTCCTATTAATGATGAAACATCTTCATTATATATTTGTGCTAACCCTTTAGATAAACCAATGCTATTATTTAGATAATTAATATTTCCATATATCAAATCAGATGAAGTATTTTGGTTGAAAACTGATAAATAGTTTGATTCGTCGCTTCTAACATATAATTCATCGCCAGCCAAACAAGATTTACTACTTTCAGTTATAAAACATGCGCCAGCGATATGTGCATACCTCGAATCATCTTCCGTATACTCTTCATAATTTGATTCAAAAATACCAACTATTTTTAATCCATTTATAGTACTACCTATAACATTTGATATATCACTAGAAATATATTTAGCATTATAATCTGAAATAATAATCTCATTATCAAATAAATTGTTTCTACCAAATAAAATGTTATAATCACAATTATTTGAAATAATTATTTTATTTACTAATATATCATCCATTAAAAAACCATTGTAGTTTAGATAAAAGTATTCATCAGTTTCAAGTTTCATAGAAAAATACTGAATCTCTTCATAATCCATCAAATTATAATCATAATTACTATATTTCGAAAAATCAACAGCATTATAATCATTGCTTGCATAGGCATTATTTCTTATAACATAACTCTTATTTGTAACAAAATTTAATGAAGATATTAATATCAAAAATGTTAAAAGTAATGAAATAACTAAAAAGATATGTCTTAAAATATTCTTTTTAATAAATTTACTCAATAAAAATAATGCAGTCTTAATATCAAAGATAACATTATTATTATATTCAGTTTCATTATTTATTTTTACTTCTTCAATTATATTATCAGATTTTATAGTTCCTTTATATAATTCAATAATTCGTGAAGCAACAGGCTCAAATACTTCATTATCATGACTTACTACTATAACCAATCTATTTTCTGATTCCTTTTTTAGCATTTCTGCGATCATATTAGAATTATCAATATCAAGATTCCCAGTTGGCTCATCACAAAGTAAAACCGGTTTATTTAATATAAGTGCTCTAATTATTGATACACGCTGTTTTTGTCCGCCTGATATCTCATTTGGATAATGATTTAAAATTTCTTCTATTCCATACTTCGCACATAAATAATCCTTTTTAGCAAAATCTCCAATTATTTTACACGCTAAATCTAAATTCTCACTTATTGTTAAATAATCAATCAATTGAAAATCTTGAAAAACCATGGAATAAAAATTCCCGTCATAAGATACATCAATATCTCCACTAGTTGGTTTTTCAAGATTAGATATTATATTTAATAGGGTAGTCTTTCCACTTCCACTATGACCTTTTATTAAGACAAGCCCCTTATCTTGAAACTCCATATTAACATTTAGGAGAGCCACAATTTCTGAGCTTTGACCAATATTATATATTTTATTAATTTTATTTAATTTAATCATGTTCTCTCCTAAATTTCAATTAATTATTTAAATTTCCACCAATTCCAGCAAATGAAACACTATCACTGCATGTATAGTTGGTAGTACCCAATTTATCTCTAAAAATTGTAGCAGTTGTGGTAACATTTAACGAAAACTCTGATTCATCATCATCATTACAATTTTCTATTGAAAAAATAGCATATTCTCTTTTAATTACTGTACCAGTATTAGGAACACCAACTGAACCATCCTTCCAATTACTAAATGTATAATCAAATGATACTTTTTTACCACTAGTTATATTAGACTTTGACGATTCTAAAAGAACAGCCTTATGTGAAGTTGTATAAGTAACCGTAAATCCTCCACTTATTGAAACACCAGCCTCAGGACCTGTTGTACTTACTCCACCTGTTACACCTGTATCAAAAGTCCATTGTTTTGATGTTTCAACGAGCGACTCATTATCAGATGTTGTGAAATCAATAACTTTAACATCTTGATTAGCTATTAAACTAACTTCAGTTGATAATTTTTTATTTCTAAAATAATTATTCTTAAGATTAATTCTCTTTTTACCAACAGAATTAATTGTAGATTCACAAAAAACAAAAATATAAAGAGTTTTAGAACCATCATCTTCAATGATTGTTTTTTTGTAAGTTGAAGCCCATTGTTGAACATAACCGTAAGTATATGCTGAACCGGCAATTACTTTTTGTTCAGACTCTAGATCATCAATGTATGTAAGGCTATCAGTATCAAAACCTTTTATTTTGGCAACAGAGCTAGATGCGTAAACACCTTTAGACAATACAACCCCCAAAAACAATATGCTAAAAACACAAATTACATGTTTAAGTATTCTTTTCATTTTAACCCTTCCCAAATATTGGCCAAAGACGTTTAATATTATATTATTATAATTATTATATGTCAATATAATTATAATAAATAATGTATAAAAAGTTATATTAGAAATCTAATATAACTTAATATCACATAGTTCATATTTCTATTCAATTACTCAACGATGATATCATCAACTGAGCATCCACCTGGAATCATTGGTAGAACTCTTTCCTCCATATCAACAAATGCGTTGATAAGAACTGGCTCATTTAATGCTAAAGCCTTAGACATAGCGTCCTTGAACTCAGCCTCTGTTGTAGCCTTGAAGTTCTTCATTCCAAATGCATCAGCAAGCTTATTGAAATCTGGCTCACGCTTAGTAAGGTCAGTTTCACTATATCTCTTACCATAGAAAATAGTTTGCCACTGATGTACCATTCCTAATGTCTTGTTGTTAACAACAACAACGATTACAGGAACATTATAAGCACGCATAGTTGCAAGCTCATTCATATTCATTCTAAATGAACCATCACCTGCGATATGAACAACTCTACGGTTAGGATTTCCAATTGAAGCTCCGATAGCAGCTCCTGTACCATAACCCATTGTTCCAAGTCCTCCAGATGAAATATATGTTCTTGGATACTTGTAAGTATAGAATTGAGCAGCCCATAATTGATGCTGTCCTACCTCTGTAGTGATGATAGCTTCACCCTTTGTAAGCTCATCAACTAGGTTGATAAGCTGACGAGGCTTAAGCTCACCAGGAGTTGGCTTAGATAGATCATATGGATACTTTACCTTCATCTCAAGAATATGCTTATTCCACTCATCAGCCTCTCTTGGCTTAACTAGTGGTAAAACATTGTCTAATGCAGGCTTAAGGTCACCAATAACTGCAGCATCAACTGGCAAATTCTTACCAATTTCAGCTGGGTCTACATCAAAGTGAACAACCTTTGCATTAGGACAGAATCTCTTAATGTCTCCATATACACGGTCACTAAATCTTACTCCAAGTGCAATTAAGCAGTCGCACTCACGTGCAGCTCTATTTGAAGTAACGGATCCGTGCATTCCGATAAGTCCTGTAAATAAAGGATCATCTCCAGGGAAGGCACCAAGTCCCATTAATGATAAGCTTACTGGAGCGTTAATACGCTTAGCAAGCTCCTTAAGCTCATTATATGCTCCTGAGGCAATAACTCCTCCTCCAGCAAAAATGAATGGCTTCTTACTATTATTAATAAGCTCTGCAGCATTACTGAATGCAGGCTCCTCTAAATACTTAGTAATACGCTCAACCTTTAAAGGCTCTTCCTTCTCATACTCAACCATAGCAGCAGTGACATTCTTAGGAATATCAATTAAAACTGGTCCTGGTCTTCCACTTTGAGCAATAAGGAATGCCTTACGGACAACCTCATGAAGATCCTTTACATCACGAACGAAGAAATTATGCTTTGTAATTGGCATAGTAATTCCTGTAATATCTATCTCTTGGAAGGAATCCTTACCAATGAATGATAATCCAACGTTTCCTGTGATTGCGACCATAGGGATTGAATCCATATAAGCAGTCGCAATACCAGTGACTAGATTAGTAGCTCCAGGTCCAGATGTTGCCATACAGACTCCAACCTTACCTGTTGCTCTAGCATAACCATCGGCAGCATGTGCTGCTCCCTGCTCATGTGATGTTAAAATATGATGAATACGATCCTTATTCTTGTATAAGGCATCATAAATATTTAATACTGCTCCTCCTGGGTATCCGAAAATAGTATCAACACCCTGTTCAAGTAAGCATTCAACTAAAAGTTGTGAACCATTAATCTTCATAATAAATCTCCTAACTGAGGATTTATATTTTTTATTAGAAATCCTCTTCTGTTAAATCCTTAAATACGGCTCCAGTTGCGGCTGAAGTTACAAGCTTTGCGTAACGTGCAAGGTATCCCTTAGTAACCTTTGGTGCAGGCTTCTTCCAGTTTGCCTTACGACGAGCAATTTCCTCATCTGATACTAAAAGCTCTACTGTACACTTATTCATATCAATATGAATTTGGTCTCCATCCTCAACAAGTCCAATTAATCCACCCTCTGCAGCTTCTGGAGAAACGTGTCCAATTGAAGCTCCACGAGTAGCTCCTGAGAAACGTCCATCAGTGATTAATGCAACATCCTTATCAAGTCCCATTCCTGCAAGTCTTGATGTAGGTGCAAGCATTTCTCTCATACCTGGACCTCCCTTAGGTCCCTCATAACGAATAACGACAATGTCACCCTTTTCGATCTTACCACCATCGATTGCAGCAATTGCCTCTTCCTCTGAGTTATAGCACTTTGCCTTACATGTATGCACAAGCATATTAGGAGCAACGGCTCCACGCTTTACAACGCATCCATTAGGGGCAAGATTTCCCTTAAGTACGGCAAGTCCTCCTTGTGCAGAATATGGATTATCGACTGTACGAATAATTTCTGTATTTTTATTAACAGCATTTCTAATATTCTCACCTAAAGTTTTTCCTGTAACTGTAGGTAAGTCAAGATCGATAATTCCTAGCTTAGAAAGCTCCTTTAATACTGCAGGAACTCCTCCAGCCTCATTTAAATCCTCCATATAAGTATGACCTGCTGGTGCAAGGTGACAAATATTTGGAGTATGGTATGAAATCTCATTAGCCATATCTAATGTGAAGTCAGCATGTGCCTCATGTGCAATTGCAGGTAGGTGAAGCATAGTATTTGTAGAGCATCCTAGTGCCATATCAGCAGTTAATGCATTGTGAATTGACTTTGCATTAACGATATCTCTACACTTAATATCCTTATTAACCATATCCATAATTGCCATACCAGCATGCTTAGCAAGTCTGATACGATCAGCATACATACAAGGAATTGTACCATTTCCTGGTAATGCGATTCCAAGTACCTCACACATACAGTTCATTGAGTTGGCAGTATACATTCCTGAACAAGATCCACATCCTGGACAAGAATGATTTTCATACTCATCTAATACTTCCTTTGAAATTAATCCGGCCTTATAACGACCTACTGCCTCAAATGTTGATGAAAGTGATGTCTTCTTTCCCTCAACGTGACCAGCAAGCATTGGTCCTCCTGAGCATACTACTGTAGGTAGATTTAATCTACAAGCTCCCATTAGCATACCTGGAACAATCTTGTCACAGTTTGGAATTAAGACAAGTCCATCGAATGCATGGGCATTAGCCATACATTCAACAGAGTCTGCAATTAGCTCACGTGTTACTAAAGAGAACTTCATTCCTTCGTGTCCCATGGCAATACCATCACACACTCCGATTGCAGGAACCTCAATAGGAGTTCCTCCAGCCATTAAAATTCCTCTTTTAACGGCATCACAAATCTTATCAAGATACATGTGACCTGGAACGATTTCACTCTTAGCACATACAACACCAATTAGTGGACGTTCAATTTCTTCATCAGTATAACCTAAAGCCTTGAAAAGAGAACGGTTAGGTACCTTTTCAACACCCTTTTTTACGATATCGCTTCTCATAAAAATATACCAATTTTAGTCTAAATTGACTAAATCCTTTCTTTATTAAATAGCTTAAATTACTTTAAAGCCTTAACAATTAGGTCTCCCATTTCTACTGTTCCAACCTTCTTAGACTCATCGTTAAGTCCTGGTGTAAAGATATCACCAGTTCTATAACCTGCGTCAAGAACGTCATTAATAGCCTTATCAATTGCGTCAGCTTCCTTCATTAATCCTAATGAATATCTAAACATTAATGGTAATGATAGGATTGTTGCAATTGGGTTTGCAAGATTCTTTCCAGCGATGTCTGGAGCACTACCATGAATTGGCTCATAAAGTCCAAGTGTTCCTGCTCCAAGAGATGCTGAAGCAAGCATTCCGATTGATCCTGCAACCTGAGATGCCTCATCAGTTAAGATATCTCCAAAGATATTTGATGTAACGATTACATCGAATTGTCTTGGGTTACGTACAAGCTGCATTGCTGCGTTGTCAACATACATCTCAGATGTCTCAACATCTGGATAATCCTTCTTAACACGCTCAAATACTGCTCTCCAAAGTCTTGAAGACTCTAGTACGTTTGCCTTGTGTACACAGCATAATCTATGATCACGCTTTTGTGCAGCCTCGAATCCAGTCTTTAGGATACGCTCGATCTCAAATACTGAATACTTCTCAAGGTCAGAAGCCCAAGCATCTGGCTTAGTTGTATCATAAGCAGGAGAATTTGCCTTCTCTCCGAAATACATACCACCAGTTAACTCACGAACAACTAGAATGTCTAGTCCTTCTCCAATGATTTCTGGCTTTAATGGTGATGTATGCTGTAATTGCTTGAATAATACAGCTGGTCTTAGGTTAGCGTAAAGCTTTAAAGCTCCACGAATTCCAAGAAGTCCCTTCTCAGGACGGTCTCCATTAGGAAGGTGATCCCACTTAGGTCCTCCTACAGCTCCTAGAAGTACTGCATCACTCTTTAAGCATGCATCAATTGTATCTTGAGGAAGTGATGTACCGTCCATATCAATGGCGATACCTCCCATTCTCTTCTCAGTTATATTGAACTTATGTCCATATAACTCTCCGATTCTATTAAGAACCTTAACAGCTTCTCTTACGATGTCTGGTCCGATTCCATCACCTGGAAGTGTTACAATATTAAACTCTGCCATAATTTTATTTTCTCCTTTAATTTTCTTTTTTATAAACTAATTTTACTTATTTTCCTTAATGTAGTTTACAAGTCCATTTGCATGGATAATCTTTTGCATAAACTCAGGGAAAGGTTGACCTTGGTAAGTCTTTCCTGTTGACTCGTTAGTGATAACTCCTGTATCGAAGTTAACAGAAACAGTGTCTCCCTCCTTAATTCCATCAACAGCCTCTGGACACTCTAAAATAGGAAGTCCGATGTTGATTGAATTACGATAGAAAATTCTTGCGAATGACTTTGCAATTACGCAAGAAACACCACATGCCTTAATTGCGATTGGGGCATGCTCACGAGATGATCCGCAACCGAAGTTCTTTTGAGCTACGATTATGTCTCCCTCCTTAACTCTTTGAGAGAATAATGGAAGACCTGCGTCTCTATCCTGCTTAGAGTCCTCCATACAGTGGTATGCTAACTCCTTTGGATCCTTTGAATTTAAGAAACGTGCAGGGATGATTACATCTGTATCAATGTCTGCTCCGTAACAAAATGCTCTACCTTTTGCGTTCATTTTACTCACCTATACTTTCTGGATTTGTAATATATCCTGTTAATGCTGATGCTGCTGCTGTCGCAGGAGATGCTAGGTATACCTCAGAATTGATGGCTCCCATACGTCCTACGAAATTACGGTTAGTTGTAGAAACACATCTTTCACCGTTAGCAAGAATTCCCATATATCCTCCAAGACATGGTCCACATGTTGGAGTTGATACAGCACATCCTGCCTCAACGAAGTCTTGTACAAGTCCTTCAGCGATAGCTTGAAGGTAAATCTTTTGTGTTCCTGGAATTACGATACATCTAACACCCTTAGCTACATGTCTTCCCTTTAAGAAGCTATGTGCAATTCTTAAGTCAGTGATACGTCCATTAGTACATGATCCGATAACTACTTGGTCAATCTTTACATCCTTTGGTCCGATTTCATCAACTGTATGAGTGTTTTCAGGTAGATGAGGGTAAGCAACTGTAGGTCTAACCTTAGATAGGTCAATCTCAATTACTTGGTCATAAACTGCATCTGCGTCTGCCTCAAATACATGAGGAACCTTCTTTGAATGGTCCTTGCAGTACTCAAGAGTTTGCTCGTCTACTGGGAAGATTCCGTTCTTTGCTCCAGCCTCGATAGCCATGTTACAAATAGTGAAACGAGAATCCATGTTAAGCTCCTTAACACCAGGTCCAGTGAACTCCATAGACTTGTATAATGCTCCGTCTACACCAATCATTCCGATGATGTGAAGGATTACATCCTTACCTGATACATACTTAGTTGGCTTTCCTGTAAGTACGAACTTAATTGCAGAAGGAACCTTGAACCAAGCCTCTCCTGTTGCCATACCTGCAGCCATATCTGTAGAACCTACTCCTGTAGAGAAAGCTCCAAGAGCTCCATATGTACATGTATGAGAGTCAGCTCCGATTACTACATCTCCTGCTACTACTAATCCCTTTTCAGGAAGTACAGCATGCTCGATTCCCATTTGTCCAACCTCAAAGAAGTTAGTAATATCCATATCATTTGCAAATCCACGGATGTACTTGCATTGCTCAGCAGACTTAATATCCTTGTTAGGTACGAAGTGGTCTGGGCAAATTACGACCTTATCCTTATCGAATACATGATCGATTCCGAAATTTTTGAAAACGTCAACTGCAACTGGTGTAGTGATGTCGTTTCCTAATACTAGATCTAGCTTAGCAGTAATTAATTGTCCTGCCTCTACAGAATCAAGTCCTGCATGGGCAGCTAAGATCTTTTGTGACATTGTCATTCCCATATTATAATATCCTCCATTTTTTATTCATTGCTTAACTTAATTTCAATTGAGTCAACTAAAGCAATCCAAGAAGCCTCAATAACGTCTGTAGAAACTCCTACAGTACTCCACTTTTTATTAGTGCTCTTATCTCTTGTTTCAATTAAAACACGAACCTTAGAAGCGGTTGCCATTCCTGTTTCAAGTACTCTAACCTTATAATCATCTAGGATTAGATCATCAAGAGATGGATAGAACACACATAAAGCTTTTCTTAATGCCTTATCTAAGGCATTGACTGGTCCATTACCCTCTGCTGCACTGATTTCAGTCTTTCCATTCACAGAAAGCTTAACCATAGCACTGGCATTGAAACCATCATCATCACTAGCATTATCCTCTATAATCTTGAAATTTTCAAGAGTGAAGAAAGGCTTATATGTTCCTAGCGCGCGTCTTACAAGTAGCTCGAATGTTCCATCAGCACCCTCGAATTGGTACCCCTCGAACTCTAGCTCCTTAACACGCTTAATGATTTCAGTTGCGATTGGTGAGTCCTTCTCAACATTAGGAGCGTACTTCTTAATTTTTTCAACTAAGGTACTTCTTCCAGCAACCTCACTCATTAGGAACTTTCTTTCATTTCCAACACTTTCAGGTGGTACATGCTCAAATGATGTAGAAGCCTTCTTCACACCATCAATATGCATACCTGCCTTGTGAGTAAAGGCATTAGCTCCAACATAAGGCATGTGATTATCAAGCCTTATATTAGATATTTCACTAATTTTAAGTGCTGTAGATGTAAGATTCTTTAAATATTCTGGCTTTACAACATCATAGCCTCTATGAAGCATTAAATTGGCAATAATTGTTGAAAGATTAGCATTACCAGTTCTTTCACCAACTCCAATAAATGTACCTTGAACATTTGAAGCACCAGCCTCAACTGCCATCATAGAGTTTGCTACAGCCATTCCTGTATCATTATGAGTATGAATTCCAACCTCAATAGATACATTAGCACAAACATCCTTAACGATGTTATAAACCTCATCAGGGAAGCATCCACCATTTGTATCACATAGGCATACTGATACGGCTCCTGCCTTCTCAGCTGTCTTTAATACCTCAAGTGAATATTCTCTATTGTGCTTATATCCATCAAAGAAATGCTCAGCGTCGAATATTACCTTCTTACCATTATTTTTTAGGTAGGAAATAGTCTCTTCTATCATTAATAAATTTTCCTCAAGGCTCACACCAAGAATCTTTGTCGCATGGAAATCCCAAGCCTTTCCGAAAATACATACATACTCAGTTCCTGCATTAATTAATGATAAAACATTATTGTCCTCCTCTACCTTAACATTTTTTCTTCTGGTAGAACCGAAGGCTACAAGAGATGAATTATAGAACTTTACTTCATTCTTTACTCTTTCGAAGAACTCCTGATCCTTAGGATTAGATCCTGGATTTCCAGCTTCAATATATTTAATTCCCATATTATCAAGATATTTACAAATCTTGATTTTGTCATTAACACTAAATGATATTCCAGCTGCTTGAGCTCCATCACGAAGTGTAGAGTCGAAAATATCAATTTTTCTCATAAAATTCACCCTTTATAAATAGTGATATAGACCTTACCACATGGTAAGGCCTACACACATAACTAATTTAAGTAATATCTAAGATTAGTTATTAATTAACTTAGAATCCTCATTGTTCCAGCTATATAGCTTACGAACTTCCTTACCAATTACCTCAGATGGATGGTTAGCTCCCTTCTCACGAAGTGCATTGAAGTGTGCTTGTCCTCCAGCATTGCTCATATCTAATAAGAAGTCCTTAGCGAATGTTCCGTCTTGAATATCAGATAGAATCTTCTTCATAGTCTTCTTAGTTTCCTCAGTAACGATCTTTGGTCCTGTAATATAGTCTCCATACTCTGCAGTATTAGAAATTGAATATCTCATTCCAGCGAATCCTGATTGGTAAATTAAGTCAACGATTAACTTCATCTCATGAATACACTCGAAATATGCGTTTCTTGGATCATATCCAGCCTCACATAATGTCTCGAATCCTGCTTGCATTAATGCAGAAACTCCTCCACAAAGAACAGCTTGCTCTCCGAATAGGTCAGTCTCAGTCTCAGTCTTGAAGTTAGTCTCAAGAAGACCTGCTCTAGCTCCTCCGATTCCAGCTCCATAAGCCTTAGCTAGCTCCCATGCATTTCCAGTTGCATCTTGGTAAACTGCAACAAGACATGGAGTTCCCTTTCCTGCTTGGTACTCAGAACGTACTGTATGTCCTGGTGCCTTAGGTGCGATCATAGCAACGTCTACGTTTGCAGGTGGAACGATTTGCTTGAAGTGAATTGCAAATCCATGAGCGAACATTAACATCTTTCCAGCTGTTAAGTATGGCTCTACATCTTGCTTATACATTGCTGCTTGCTTCTCATCATTAATAAGAATCATAATGATGTCAGCCTTCTTAACTGCCTCTGCAGTCTCGAATACTTGTAATCCTTGAGCCTCAGCCTTAGTCTTTGACTTAGATCCCTTATATAATCCTACGATTACGTTTACTCCTGACTCCTTAAGGTTTAATGCATGTGCATGTCCTTGTGATCCGTAACCGATAATAGCTACTGTCTTTCCCTTTAATGCATCTAGATTGCAATCCTTTGCATAATAAATTGGAGCTTTACAAGCTGCTAAAATTTGTTCATTTGTCATCATAATTTTTTCTTCCTCCTAAAATTGACAATATTAAACACTACTATATAGAGCATTTTATTGCTTTATATTCTTTAATTCCTCTGGCCCTCTCTTTAAGGCTGTAAGACCTGTTCTTACTATCTCCTTAATTCCGAAAGGCTCAAGCATTGATACGAATGCATCAAGCTTTGCTTCATCTCCTGTAATTTGTGCCACAAGAGATTCTGGCGCTACGTCGACGATGTTTGCACGGAATATATCACAGATTCCAATAACCTCTGCTCTATCGTCTGATGATGCCTTAATCTTAATCATAACGATTTCACGAATGACGGCATCGCTAGGTGAAAGCTCTTCTACCTTTAATACATCATAAAGCTTACGGACCTGATTCTTAATTTGAACAACAGTTTCATCATCTGTATGAACACAAACAGTCATACGTGATAGATTTGGATCCTCTGTTACTCCTACGGTTAATGAATCAATGTTATATCCTCTTCTTGAGAATAATCCTGTAATTCTTGATAGAACTCCTGATTGGTTTCTAACAAGTATTGAAAGTACATGTCTGTTTTCCAATATCTTCACCTCCTATGAATAAATAAAAGTAATAAAAATAAAAGCCTTGCCTCACATAGAGACAAGACTTTAAAATCAAAATCCTGCGGTACCACTCTAACTTCCTTACATCAAGTAAGGCACTCCGCTATGCAACTATTATTGCATATATACTATAACGGGTATACTCCGGAAGATATTACATTATCACATCTTCGCTTAAAGGTGATACAAACATAAGCTTCATATAGGCTTTCCATCAACCGCCTACTTTCTAGAATGATTGGCTTAAATTTACGCGTCCTTTTCATTGCTTTTATTTTTCAATTCCACAATAGTATATCATATTTTGCTTTTTTGTCAATATTTAACACAAAATAAATCATTCTTTTGAAAACAAAATAATTTATTCAAAAGCAATCGTTTTCGTTTAAATTTTATTCAAAATATAATCTATTAAAACCCATTTTTACAAATATAATTCGTTATTTGTGAATATAATTTTAAAAATTATAAAAATATTCGATAAAATTCTTTAAGCTTTATTTAAATAAAGGCTTCCTTTAGCGAATTAAGCTCTTCTTCTGTAAGAGGTCTATGAGCTCCACGTGCTAAAGATTTATCAAGCTCTATTTTACCAAATCCAATACGCTCTAGATATGTAACCTCCATACCAAGAGCCTGCATCATTCTTTTAACCTGATGGAACTTACCCTCTCTTATATAGATATAGCATTCATTTTCTGATATAATCTCAGCCTTTGCAGGAAGACACTTATATCCATCATCTATAGTAATACCATTTTCAAAGGCTTTAAGGTATTCCTCCTTAAACACTCCATCAAATTTTGTATAATACTTTTTAAACACATGATACTTAGGGCTAAGAAGCTTATGAGCAAGCTCTCCATCATTAGTTAATATTAAAAGACCCTCTGTATCAATATCAAGCCTTCCCACAGGGAAGATATTATACTTTCTATACTCACTGCATAAATCAACAACAGTTTCATATCTATTGTCCTCTGTTGCAGATATAACTCCTGCAGGCTTGTTAAGCATTATATAGACATATTCATCATACTTAAATGATTCTCCATCAATGATGATTTCATCCTCATCAGGATTAATCTTAAAATCATCATCGTATACAACCTCACCATTTACAACGATATATCCCTTTCTTATATAATTCTTAACCTCCTTACGAGAACCAAGCCCCATATGAGATAATGCTTTATCTAAACGAATCATAATTCCACCTTATACTTCTTAATAATCTTTAAATAGGCATCACTAAATCTTTGCATATACCTATCATCAATATATCCTCTATATATTTGAGCATACTCCAGTGCATCCTTTGCAAGCTTAATAACCTTAGAGGATTGGCCTTGCCTTTCTAGGGCATCAATTGGCCTTGCCTTTCTAGGGCATCAATTAGATATTCATATCCCTTAAAAAGCTCAAATGCAGCATCAGAAAACATATTCCACTCATGAGAATTAAGATTCTTAAGCTGTTCAATTCTTTTATCAATAATTTCTCTTACCTTATCCTCATAAAGGAATATTGAATCCTCCATAGGATCAAATGGCTCTACCATATCTATAAGCTCTGTTTTCATCGCTATCACCCTAGATTGATTTTATCATAAAAAGAGCAATAAAAAAAGGCTTTCCAGCCTTTCTTTAATCCTCATTCTTCTTCAATATCGCTTGTTTTTACTTTGTATCCTTTAGGTGGTAAAGAATCTTTAATCCTATAATCTTATTGTTTAGATCGGCGATTGCCTTATCTATTTCCTTTTTTCTCTTACCTTGGAACATATTAAGTCTTGATTTTTGGATTTCGTATGACTTAATATCATCCTCATAACCTGCAATTAAAGCCATGGCTTTAGTTTGCTCAACGCTAAGCTTTTCACTCACTGCCAGTCACCCTTTCCTCAACAAAATATACTTTTTAGCAATTTTATTATAAATAAAGAAAAATCAATTTTCAAGTGAGATTATTCACAAAACGCTTACAAATTAATTTTTGTGATACTTTTTCCATAAATCAATATGTAAAAAGGTGAACTCAAAAGTTCACCTAAGTTAGGGAAAAGCTTTTTGACCTATATAATGAATGAATATAGGCTATCATTTTAAAGCATTTTAATTATACAAAACATTAGAGCTTTATTTAATACGCCATTGCGTAAAATTAAAGGCTATTTTGTAATATTATCGAAACTTGAGATTAATTCTAGCTTTGCGTATAAGTCCTCAAGAATAAATCTAGAGTTTATATTCTTGTAAACTCTAATCTCTCTATTATTTGTATTATGATTATAGGTCATATCAGAATTAAATGATGGAGCCTTTACCATAATAGATTCCCCACAGTCCTCATATAGCATTATACCTATAGCTGGGCTATCTCCAAGGATTCTATATTCAATAGGTCTCTTCTTATCCATATTATTAAATAATATAACATTTTCACATAGATACCTTCCAATCTCACCACATGGATATACTCTTCTTAGAAGCTCTGTGTGAGACACTGGCATCATTCTATACACATTTCTTGGTACCTGTGATAGCTTAACGCTCGAGTTAAAGACTATGTTTGCGGCGCAAACATCATTCTTTAAATTATATTCCCAGCCACCAGCTGGATAATCACGTCCACCAATCCAGATTACATGAATATTTCTTTCAGCAATTTCAGGCTTTAAAAGTAAGGCAGATGCCATATCTGTAATTGCTCCAAGAAATGCAATATATAATGGTCTATCATCATCCTTCATAGCCTCTTCTATAATAAGCCTTGCACCTTCACTATCCTCTGGAGTTATGGAATCCTTAAGCTTATCTAAGGCTCCATGATAGATTTTGATATCATTCTTATTAATTAAGCCTAATACCTTTTTAATCTCATCATAGCTATCCTGCATGCTAGTCTCTGATTTTTCCTTACCAAAATGGCAAGCAATGAATCCCTTTATATCAAATGAATCTGATAGCGCAGCCTGCACTATTGCAAATTGATCATCAACCTCGTTTTTAGCATCCGTATCAATTATTACTCTTATCTTCTTTTCTTCTGGAATCATAAACCTTTTATCCATATACATCACCTATTTTAATTTTATAATTTAAATATGCATTTTAAAATACTATTTTATAGTACATATTTTATTTATTTGTCATTATAGAGAATAAAATAGGCACAATGGTTAAATCCACTGTGCCTATCATATTAATTTATTGTAATGCTATTGCAAATATATAAGATTCACCTGAAGAACGCTTAATTGTATAAGATCCTGCAGCTAATGTATATGTATATGCAGTAGTTGTCTTTGTAAGAGTTTGTGTCTTTGAACCAACTGAAATCTTAGTACCATCACTCTTTCCACAAGCATAAACAATAACCTTTGTAGACTTCGCTAATGTAAACTTAATTGAAGCCTTAGAATTAATCTTTAAGGCATAGTTAAGCTTTGTACCATTTAATGTATAGCTCATTTCCTTATAAGATCCAGCTACAGTAAATAGCTTAGTTGAATCATTTACCTTCTTATCCTTAAATGTTAATAATCCAGTAACTGATGTTGAAGCCTCTGGAGTAGTTTCTGTGTTACTTCCAGTATTTGAACCGGTATTAGATCCTGTGTTACTTCCAGTGTTTGATCCTGTGTTTGAACCTGTGTTTGAACCAGTATTGCTTCCAGAGTTAGATCCTGTATTACCACTAGCAGTACCACCAGCATTACCCTCATTAACATCAAGATTTGAAGATGCATAGGTTGTAGTTTGATAGTTAATAAGTGAAGTCTTATAATTATCAATTGCACTTCTAAGACCTGGAATTACTGAATAGTTCGCATCCTCAGTGGCATTATTAAATGTCCACTTGAAGTCTCCTCCTCCAACTCTTCCTGTATAAGCCTTAATAGTATTTACAGCATTTGCTGGAGTTTCTGCAGTATATGAATACATAATACTTGAGTTAGTATCAAAGTTAGAGTATGCTGTTCCTCCAGATACTGTCTTATATGATGAAGAAACCACCTCATTTCTTGATGTTGCAAGATATGCATCAAATGATTTAGAGTTTAAAGCATCTGTAGCACCTGCAGTACCTGCTCCTGCATTTGCGTAGACAAGGCTTGATGCTCCTACTACAGTGTTATTGTAGGCCTTAATCATTCCTCCTGCTTCACCACTAAATGTACCTTCACCCTTGGCATCAGTTCCCTGAAGAGATGCCATCATTGGGTTTTTACAATTTCTAAAGTAATTTGCCTCAGAGAAGATTGATGAACCCATAGTTGCACCAATTCCATACTTGGCATTACCATCAAAGTAGTTGTTATATACATGGATTGCAGTTGACTTTCTTACACGTGGATGACGTGAATCTGAGTGGTCATACCAGTTATGGTGGTATGATACATAGTCAACTACATCTCCATTACTATTTAATGTAGACTTTCCTGTATCCCAGAAGTGATTATAAGATAATGTTGCGTATAATGTACCCTTAATATCTAAGGCTCCGTCACCCTTAGCATGGTCTCCTGAACCATTAGCTCCATAGAAGAAATCACAATCGTGAACCCAAATATTATAATTTCCTGTATCAATTGATACATCATCATCCATCTTAGTCATAAATCCTAGATTTCTTATTTCTACATTTGAGCTATTTCTTACAAGGAAGCCAAATCCATAGATTGTAGCATCATCTCCTACACCTTCAAAAGTCATATTCATCATAGAACCTGCAGCCTTACCCTTGATTTGAAGACCCTCTGATGATGAACCAAGTGAATCCATATCAGATGCTTTAACCTGTCCTATAAATCTAAATGCTACTGGTGTTTTATCGTATCCCTTCTGATAAGCTGTTATGATAGCCTGTAATCCTGTAAATGTCTTCTTAGTTCCCTTAGAATCACTTACAACCTGTGTTGAAATAGTCTTTGCAGTCTTTGATGTTACATAGAACACCTTAGCATTTGACTTAAGGCTTCCATCACTGTTATAGGCTCCTGATGCATCTCCAGTTGAATTCTTATCATTCTTCTTAAATGCAAATCCAGTTCTATCATAGCTTATAACATTTAAATTATTAACTAATGCACATTGATTAGAATTTGTAGTCTCACTTGAACCAATAACTGGTACTATCTTTAATGTATAGCTTCCTGGTGTAAGACCTACTGCATCTACTCTATAGTAGCTAGAGTATTCTCTAATAAGCTGTGTATCAAGCTTAGTGTAGCTTCCATTGCCTTTCTTAATATAAGCGTTATATCCACTAGCTCCACTAACTCCTGTAAATGTAGCATATAATGATTCCTGATCACCTGCTGCACTTACTACCTTAACGCTAGATGAATTAGCAACAGCTTCAATGCTTTGGCTTGTAAGCTCCCCTACAGCTACCTCCTTTGCATTAGAATCATTTAGCTTCAATGCCGCCACTGAAGCCAGCGCACCCGTAAGTGCAATAAATGCTGATACTTTTTTAATCTTCATTTTGTCCTCCTACTTAGTATCTTTTATCTTTCGATATTTGAATTATACAAAATAGTTTTTTCAAATGCAAACGCTTACAAAATGGACTTTTTAGCCATTTTCATAAAATTTTCGGACAAAAGTTATAATTATACAAATGATTGTTATAATTCAAGTGCCAAGACAAAGCCAAGAAATTATAATTATGAAAAAACACATGTATTGTTTTCAATACAAAATTTATACTTTATGAAAATAAAAAAAATTAAAATTTCGTTTATACGACAGCCCACATATAAAAAGTAGAGTATATTCGAATATTTTAATTTCTTGATTTTGGGTATTTAAATACATTCTTCCATAATTAGACTTATGATAAAAACAACGCCATACCAGATAAGTGGTATGGCGTATTTATTAATTCTCATCATGATATGTACCAATTCGCTGAAGCATTGCCTCAAACTCAAGCTTTGGTACTGGCTTACTATATAAATATCCTTGTGCCTTATTACATCCTAAATTCACTAAGAACTTAGCCTGCTTCTCATTTTCAACACCTTCGCAAATAACACTAATATTTAATCTATTTGCCATATTTATAATAGAACCAATAATAATTTCATCAGAGGCGTCAAGAATATCTCTATTTATAAATGATCTATCGATCTTTATCTCACTTACCTTGAAATCTCTTAAAACAGAAAGAGATGAGTATCCTGTACCAAAATCATCTACAGAGGTTAAAATACCATTCTGATTCATAGTATCAATAAACTTGGCAAGTCTTTCATTCTCCTCAAGGTTTGTAGTCTCAGTGACCTCTATTACAATATCCTCTGTCTTAACATTATACTTCTTTATTATATCTATAACTCTTTTCTCAAGATCCTCTATCTCAAAATCTCTTCTAGATAAATTACATGATGCAGGTACAATATTATGTCCCATATTTCTATAATTATGGATATCCTTACATAGATTTTCTAGGACAAATAAATCAAGACGTACAATTTCACCATTCTTTTCAAGAATTGGTACAAACATACCTGGTGGTACAAGCTGTCCGTTATTAATCCATCTAGATAGCGCTTCAACTCCAATTATTTTTCCTGAAAGAATATCAAACTTAGGCTGATAGTATACAACGAAGTTTCCCTTCTGCATTTCATCATCAAAGGTGCTTTCAATATTCTTAATTGAATTAACCATCTCTACAAGCTCATCTGTAAGCTTTACAACAGGCTTCTTAGTATTTCTTGCATATTGACAAGCCATAGCTGGATTGGAAATAATTGAGGAATAATCTATTTTTTTAACTTTAATTTCATCATAACCAATAGTCGATGTAAGATTAATTTCAAGTTTTCTTTTTCCTCTACCAACAAATACCTTTACCTTAGATATCATATTAACAAACTCTTCTGCTCTGCTTCTTTTAATGAAGGCCACAAAATTATCTCCACCAAGGTGACCTACAACCTCATCATCTAAAGCAAAAGCCTTTAGCTCTTGAGAATATCTTATAATAGCCTCATTAGCTAAATCTGTTCCATAAAGCTTATTTATAAGACCAAAGCCCTTAAGGTTAATATAATAAGAATTATAATCTCTTCCATCAATAGTATCTGCCATAGATACAAGCTTTGAAATATAGCCATGAGAGTTAAAAAGCTTAGTATTATAGCTTAAATGCTCTGCTTCTCTTACTTTGTTTGTTAAAACAAAGGTATGAATTGATAAGCTAATAAGCCTTAAAAGTAAATTAATATCAAAAATATCCTCATTAGTGTAGCTATAGCCATCCTTATTTGAATAGAAGCTTATAACACTATTCTCATTAGAATAAACAACAATAGGCTTCTCACTAATACTTTCTGATTTTATTGAAACCAAAGGCATAGAAAAATCCCTAGCTTCAACAACAATCTTCCCTATATGGAAAGGCTCCTTAACTAAGTCTATAGCATAATCTAATGTATTTACTTTTTTATTTAATAAATCAATAAACCTATTAAAATCGTACATACTATCGCCCTCCCTCTAGGGTTCTTGTATAAATTGATTATACCATATATATTTCATTATTTCTAGCAACTGGTTTTAGAAAAGGATTGGTGGTAATAACCAATCCTTCATTTATTATTATATTATTTTAAATAGTTTGAATCATAAATTCTTTGATAATTATCAATTGATGCTGTAAATGTATATTTCCCTGAAGTAGTTACCACATAACTACCATTAGAATCTGTATCAACATCTATACCATTAGATAGAATTGTAAGACTAGCTTCTTCCTTATCTAGATATGTAACTATTTTTTCTCCAGCATTTTATGTAACTGTTAATGTATATGTTGAGTAATTCTTAGTTGTTTTTAATCGTTTTTATTTTTAAAGTGAAAATAACACACTTTCTCTATAATTATTTTACCGTATATAAATTATTATTGAATGTCATCAAAAAAGGATTGACCATAAATCAATCCTTTATTGCTTATAAAGCTTTATAGCAAAAAATTATAATTTAATCACATAATTTATTTTTTAAGGTAGCTATTTCAGTTTCCTCCATACCCTTATCAAGTAGGTATTCTTCTATCTCTAAACTATAATCTGCAGTTGTTATATCTACACTATCATCTGCAATGATAGTTTGAAGCATAACATCAATATTCTTCTTTTTAATAATATTATACTTACTAGAATCTGATTCAAGATTAATATCATAGTAATTATCATATGTAATCATATAATCATTTATAATTTCATCATATGTTGCACCTGAAAGTGCTTCAAAGACCATCACAACAAATCCAGTACGATCCTTGCCCTCAACACAGTGAACTAAATATGGACCATTCTTCTCTATAGCAAATCTTAATCCAGTTATAAGCTTTGATGAGAATACATTATCAGTAAACTCCTTATATAATCCTGGAGTTAAATCCTCTTCTCCAGAGGAGTTTCTAAAGTTCATATTCATAGATAAAGCTATGATTTTTTCACTTTCATATAATGATTTTGCATATGGTGAATTAAAATCAGATGCACTTATATGCTCACTTAATTCTTCATCATTATCAGATAAATTAATTATAGTATTTACCTTATTTGTAATAAGTGAATCACAAACACTAGTCCTATTATGCTGATTATCTACGGGGCTTGCAGATCTATATAAGATATTCTCCTTAAGATTTCCTACATTGCATACTCTAAAGTTTCCAAACTTATAATCAGGCATATCCCCTTGAATATCAGTATAATGAATATCCAAGGCTTCCTGAATATCTAAATATTTTTTAGCCTTATTAAGCTTTATAGCTGCGGTATCATCATCTGATACCTCTGCTTCCTCATATAAATCATTTCCATTATTAATTCCAACTCTTATATATGGATATCCAGGATATCCAACTAAAAGCTTTTCTCCTGAGTCAGTGTAATACCCATTATAATACGGAATATCTTTAAGCTCATATCCATTAGAGAAGGTTATATCTACACTATCTCCATAGCTAAAGCCTTCATTGTTGAAATCATCAATAGTCATCATTATATAGATTCCACCAAACTTAGTCTCATGGCTTATAGCCTGATCTGTTATCTCAAGTGTTTTACTACCACTATTACATGAGGCTAAAATAACTAATCCAAATAATATAACAATAAATGAAAAAAGCTTTTTCATATAATCACTCTCCCAATGCTCTAACACACGATAATTTTACCATATATCTTAATATTATTCTAGAAAGCGGGACAAAAAGAAATTGGAGTAGCCAGGTATAACCCGACTACTCCTATAAGAGGTATTTATTAGATTAGGACTTTAAAGTCTAATTATTAAGCGTTTGCTTTCTTGTGCTTCTTAACTACATAGAAAGCTACTAAAGCACCTATTATTATTAATAATAAGAATAATAGGCTAAATCCTAGTATCTTCTTATTTCTTGCATCATCGACTGCATCATCATATGATGTTTCAGCCTCAGTAAGAACCTCATAATCATCAGATGCAATTAATTCCTTTTGCTCATCAGTTAAGGCGTCATATGCTTCTCTTGCAGCTTCAATGGCATCAGCTGAAGCATTTGAGTTTGTAACCTCACCAATAGCATAGATTGCTTCAATAACACTATATGCAGCCTCATTATTCTCTAAGCTAGTAAGACTTGATGCTGGGAATATGGCCTTTTCAGCACTACTTAGTGAATCATAAGCACTTCTAGCACTAGTAATTGAAGACTTAGTTGTATCACTATATGATAATGCTCCAATTGAATTAACCGTACTAACAGCCTCATCAACTGCTTCATATAAATCCTCTGCAGCCTCTAATGCTGTTAGATAAGATGTAGGCACTAACGCCTTCTCTTCATCAGCTAAAGAGTCATATACATCTCTTGCTGTATCTATTAAAGCCTTTGATGCATCTGTGTATGCTACATCTCCAATAGCTTCAATTAATGCTATAGCTTTATTAGCATTATATGTAGTTTCTGCTACAGTTAATGTTGGATAATTTGTAACATCAGCCTTTTCTTCATCAGTTAAGGCATCATACTTTTCTCTTGCTGTAGTAATTAAAGTGTTACAAGCATCACTATATTCTACTGTACCAATACTATTAATATCTTCAATAACTACATCAACCTTAGCTACTGACATTGCCTCATCTAGGAACAAAATCACATTACTTACTTCAGTAGTTGTTGAATTTATAGTTGTAATTGTTACACTTGCATTATTTATAATTTCATATAATGCTTCTGCAATATCAGGATAATCTGTTTTTATAGTTTGATGATATGCTACAGCTGCATCATATGCTGCAATTAAATCAGTCTTATCAACCTCTAAAATATTTACAGTAAATGATGCTTCTGCAATTCCAGAATAATTATCTGTATCTAAAACCTTATAGTAAACTATATATTGTCCACAAGTATTAGCTTGTGGAATTGTAGTACTAAAGGTCTCTCCATCTATACTATATAAAACATCACCAAACTGAGCTACTCCTGCACTACATAGCTCATGATAAGATCCGTCATATGTAAAGTCTTGGGTTGCAATTGGCGCTGTTGTATAAGAGTTTTCTGTATACTTTGTAATAGTTATTGTTCCACTACCTGTAGTTATACTATATCCATCTGCTGTA
>JAILRQ010000068.1 GCA_024698125.1 Acholeplasmatales bacterium | reverse complement strand
CTGGACAGGGACCGTATGTACTAATCCTGCTATGGCATATATTTCAGTTCGTCCTGAAAGATATTCCTATAAGGCAATTGTTGAAACAGGTGAGTTTGTTATAAACCTTGTAACAAGGGATTTGACATTTGCGGCTGATTTTTGTGGAGTTAGAAGTGGAAGAGATTATGATAAGTTTAAGCATTTAGGCCTTACCGCAAGAGATGTAGCAGGTATTAGTGCTCCTGCAATTGATGAATCTCCTGTAAATATAATGTGTAAGGTTAAAGAAATTAAGCCTTTAGGATCACATCATATGGTAATAGCTGATGTTTTAGGAGTATCAATTGATAAGAAATATATGGATGATTTAGGTAAGTTTCATCTAGAATGGGCTAACCTTGTATGCTACTCACATGGGGACTATTTACTTACTGGAGAGAAGATTGGTAAGTTTGGATATTCAGTAAAGAAGAAAAAATAAGAAAGGGTATGAAAATTAATTTTTTAGTTTTCATACCTTTTTTATATTTATCTAATGTGCTAAAATGGTTTTAAGTTAGAACTATTGTTAGGGGTTTGGAGGGATAACTTATGCTTCAAGGGATTGGAGACTTTTTGCTTTCTAATTACAAATTAATATTAATAGCGTCTTCAATTGCATTAGTTGCCATTATTTTTTGTGTGGTTTTCGTTAAAATTTCACGAAAAAGCGCTAAATGTATGGCAGAAATGCGAGAGCTTGACTATTTAACACAAATTTATAATAGAGGATATTTTTATAAGAAATGCCAGCTATTTTTATCTAAGACTAATTCAAAATACTTCATTGTAGCCTTTGATATTGCAAAGTTTAAGCTTATAAATGAGTATTATGGTTCAGATGAGGCTGATAATATCTTACGTGATATTTCAAATAAGCTAATTGATTTCTACACAGTAGATACAATTAAGGTATTTGGAAGAATTGAGTCAGATAAGTTCTCATGGATTATGCCTAATAATAAGGATAAGCTTTTAAAGGTATATGATTCAATCGCATCTATTTCTGATAAATATGAGCATTCTATTTCATTTAAAATGGGAGTATATGAAATAGAGGATAATAATATGCCTATTGAGCAGGCTTATTCAAGAGCTAATCTTGCAAGTAAGTCTATCAAGGCTGATTTTGATAAGTCAATTCAATATTTTGATGCCAAGATGGTATCAAATCTTCAAAATGAGCAATTTGTATTAAATAATATTGATAAGGCCTTAGAGGATGAAAATATACTTGTATATTTCCAGCCTAAGTATGACCTACAGGGAAATCAGATTTGTGGTTCTGAGGCCCTAGTTAGATGGAAGGATCCACAAAAGGGTATGATATCACCAGGTGCATTTATACCAGCACTTGAGAATAATGGACTTGTAACAAAGCTTGATAAGTATATGTGGGATAGAACTGCACGTCACCTTGCAGAGTGGTGTAAGCAGGGTCTAAATCCATATCCAGTATCAATTAATATTTCTAAGGTAGACCTGCTTGAGCCAGATCTTCCAGAGTTTATTGAAGCAATCGTTAGAAAGTATCAAATACCACATAGACTATTACAGCTTGAAATAACTGAGTCAGCCTATGTTGATGGAAGTGTTGATGTAACATCAATTCTTCAGGCGTTTAAGAATAAGGGATTTACAATATTAATGGATGACTTTGGTTCAGGATATTCATCTCTTAATACCCTAAGAGAGTTCCCTATTGATATTATTAAGATTGATTTAAAGTTCTTAACTGGCTTTAATGATCCAAAGGCTGGAGAAAAGGGAAGAACTATTATTGAAAGTATCGTATCAATGGCTAAGAGATTAAAGCTTGGTATTGTTGTAGAGGGTACTGAAACTATTGAGCAGGTTAACTTCTGTAAGGCAATTGGTTGTGAGGTAGCACAAGGATATTATTTCTCTAAGCCAATTCCTGCTGATGAGTTTATCGCTTTAATTAAGGAGAATAGACAGCTATCTAAGGATTCAATGTTTAACTCAAGAACAACTGATGAGCTTATTTGGACAAAGAATACTATTACACAGGATTTCTTTAATAATGTTAATGGCGCATTAGGTGTTTTCCTATTAAGACGTGATGAGCTACAGCCAGTAAAGATTAATGAGAATTACTTTGAAATGATTGAACAATCACGTAAGGAATTCTATGCCTCAACTAGAAATCTATTTGAGTCAATTTATCCTCAGGATTTAGACAATTTAATGAATACATTAAATATCGCAAAAACTAAGAATCAGCCACAGCGTATTGTATATAGAAGAATTAATCCTAATGGAAATATTAAGTGGATTAAGGCTACTATTACCTATATGCAAAATGAGGATCCAATTACATCACTATTCTTTACATCACTTGATGATATAACAGAGCTTAAGAATATGCAGCGTGATGTACTTGAGATGGCAGATTCATTTGAAAATGGAATTATCAAGTGTGATCTTGAGACTAATAGAGTTGTCTTCTATAATGATAAGATTTTAGATATTCTAGGTCTTACAAAGGAAGAGTTTGAATATAACTTTAAGAATAATTATTTAAGATTAATATCTCCAGATTGTCAAAAGGAGTTTAAGGATAGTATTTCAAATATGCCTGATAAGGGAAGTATAAGAGAAAGCCTTAAGCTTGTATCTAAGGACGAAAGAGAAATACCTGTAATAAATATTTGTAAGGTTATTGTTGAAGGAAATAAGAAGTATTCATATTTCCAAATTACACAAGCAAGTGATAATATTCAATAAAAATTGGCCTTCATATGAAGGCCTTTTTTAAA
>JAILRQ010000083.1 GCA_024698125.1 Acholeplasmatales bacterium | reverse complement strand
ACAAATCCCTTAACATCTCTTAATATTTGGTTCTTTATATCATTTTCACAAATGATAAATCCTTCTTTTAGCATAAAACCACATCCCTTTGAATTAATTATAACAAATAATTAATATAATGGTGAGTAATTTTTGGACAATAAAAAAGGTATGGCTATAAAGCCACACCATTTATCACATCGTTTAAATAATCTATAAGATCATCCTTATATTCCTTTTGTAAAAACATATCGTCCTTTATTTCAAAATAATCCTGTAAGGCCTTTTCTCCTGCCTTTAGTACTAAGGCGTTTATTTCTTTAACCTCATCATCAGAGATTATCTCTTCCCTCTTATAGAACTGTTTAAACCATTCCTTATTATCTGCACGATTTAGTGCCTCATCATATGTAAGTATCATATAAATCCCTCCTATAAATGCGAAAAAAGAGATAAATTAATTATCTCTTACTTCTCAATAATGTTTAGGTGAACCCTAACTCCTTCTTTAGACGCCTTAGCGTAAAGAATAGTTCTAATTGCTTGCGCAATATGTCCACCCTTACCGATAACTCGTCCAAGGTCGAATTTGGCTACCTTGACTTCATAAGACTCTACTCCGTCTTCTTCACCAATGTAGGCAATTTCAACTTCTTCTGGAAATGAAACTAGCGGTAATATTAAGCTTTTAATTAGCTCTTCAAAATTTACCATTACCTACACCTCCATTACTTAACGATATTTTGTGCCTTAAGAATGTTCTTAACTGTAACAGTTGGTTGTGCTCCGTTAGCTAACCACTTATTAACCTTCTCAGCATCTACAGAAACTGTAGCTGGGTTAGTAATAGGGTTATATGTTCCAACGATCTCTAGGAACTTTCCATCACGTGGGCTTCTAGAATCAGCAGCAACGATACGATAGAAAGGCTTCTTATTTGCACCAAATCTTTGTAATCTTAATTTAACCATTTAAATTCACTCCTTTTGTTTCATATCAACAAATACATTTTACCATATAATTTAGTGGTGTCAAGTATTTTTTCTTTACACTTTAAAAATTATATGCATCTACCTTCTCATTAGATACATATGCTCTTCTACATGTCTTTGATAAAAGCTCTACTATTTTTTTCTCATCGCTTCTATTACAGTATACTAAGGCATACTTTTCCTTTGATTCATAAATAATATTAATATTTTTAAATCCCTCTAGCTGAACCTTATAATCACTATCATTAAACTCAACTATAATTCTTGATCTTTCTATATTCATTTCTTACACACAAAGCCCTTTCTATTATTTGAAAGCTCAAACTTATTTGATACAGATGATTTGATTTCATCAAACATCTTATCAAGTATAGCCTGAAGCTCATTATATTTTTTATTATACTCTTTAACAAGCTCCTCCTTATATAATGAAGCCTTAGCCTCTGAAAGCTTTTGCTCATAATCCCTAAGAGATGGATGATACTCTCCATACCTTAAGGCCTCATTATAATCCTCCTTAGCCTTATTGAAGGCTTGAAGCTTGTCCTTTAGGTTTTCTTCAATTTGGTTATTTATATTTATAAGCTCCTTATATAAATCCAAATCCTTAATAGCATTTGATAGTATATAGGCCTTATCAATTATATCTGTTTGCATAATACCACCTTAATTATTATATCATATAAATAGACATTTTTTAATTAAATATGTTATAATGACCTTGGTGATTTTTATGTATTTAATGAAAGATATAACAAGAGAGGGTAATCCTTGCCTTGAGACTCCATGTGAGCCTGTTAAGCTTCCTATTTCTAGTGAAGACTTAAATGTATTAAAGGGATTACTTGAATATGTAGTCGATTCTTCTATCGATGATTTAGTTAAAAAGTATGGTATTAGACCAGGTGTTGGAATTGCAGCTCCACAGGTTGGAGTTACAAAGAGAATGTTTGCTATAAACTTTGAGGATTTCTTAAACAATAATAAGAGATACTGTATGGCTGTAATCAATCCAGTTATTACTTGGCGTAGTAAGGAAATGACATATCTTCCTGGAGGAGAGGGATGCCTTAGTGTTGATAGACCAACAGATGGTCTTATCACTCCAAGAAATTATAAGATTTCCTACAAGTGCTATGTATATGATTTTAGAACAAACACTTGTAAGCAAAAGTCTGGTACACTTGAGGGATATCCTGCAATTGTATTCCAGCATGAGTATGACCATCTTGATGGTATACTATTCACATCTAAGATGTATAAGGATTTAGATTGTGAGCCATTATATACTTTCGAAGAGGAGTAGGAAATGAAAAGAATTGATTTTACTGTAGTAGATACAAAGGGTACTGACCTTAAGATGGTATTAGTACTTGATGATGGTGATAAGCCATATATTGAATACAATGACCAAAAGTATATTGGTGCTAAGCCTAAGGAGGTTTTAGAGGGTGAAATGATTAAAAATCCACAGCCTCTACCAAATGATACCTATGGATTTATTGTTGATGATTTAGTTATTCTTTATCAGCATGGTCTTCTTACAGGAAATAATTTCATGGTGTTAAATCCAGGATACGCCACAAAGGATTATAAGGGTAAGAATAGAATCGATAAGATTGCCAAGTGGGCATTTGGAATTCTTCTTGTAATCATTGCTGTAGTTGCAATTTTATTATACGTATAAAAAAAGTGCCGAGAATTAATCTCGGCATTTATTTACTCATTTCATACATTAAAATAGATCCTGCTACTGCTACATTAAGTGATTCAGTATTGGATATTTTAATATACAAATTTTTAAGCCCTAGGCTATTAACTCTATCAGATACTCCATTTCCCTCATTACCAAGGATTAAAGCACACTTTTGTGCTTTTTTTATTTCATCTACGCTAACACCATTCTTAACGTTTGTTGAGTATATTTCATATCCCTTTAAGGAATTAATAAAATCTACTACATCACCCTCAAGAATAGATAGCTTAAAGATAGCTCCCTGAGATGAACGTATTACCTTATCATTATATGGGTCTACAGTACCTGTACCTAAAAATATTGTATTGAAATCAAAGGCTTTAGCGCTTCGCATTAAAGCTCCTAGATTTCCAGGGTCCTGTACTCCATCAAGAATTAATACTCTATCAGCTATTACATTTGATTCTATTTTTTTACAAACACCAATTTGATTTACAACAGTGTCTGTATTACAAAGCTTCTTCATAACCTCTTTTGATACAAGCTCTCCTTCTAGAGCTTCATCTGTTGTGTATACCTCAACAAGTATACCTAAGGCCTTAGCTTCATTTACTAGATGTCTTCCCTCTACTATAAATTGTCCACTACTTTTTCTTCCCTTAGAGGTTTTTAAAAGACATAGCTCCTTTACTCTTTTGTTAGTAAGTGAGGAAATCATAGAACCTTTCTTACCTCAAGACCTAAAGCCGCAAGGTCTAGGTCTGATGACATAGATAGCTCAATAGACTTAACATTGTCTACAGCCTCATTTACAAGTGTTTCATAATCGAATAGCTTTTCATACTCTAGGCACTTGTCTAAATGAGGATGTGTTGCAGGGTTCTTTGGTACATATACTGTACAGCAATCAGCAAATGGCTTGATTGATGTAGTAAATGTCTTATACTTCTCTGCAAGACGAATAATATCTACCTTATCATATGTTACTAGTGGACGAATAACTGGCATATTTGTAACACTATTAATTACATTCATTGAATAAAGAGTTTGTGAGGCAACCTGTCCTACACTTTCTCCATTTATTAAAACTAAGCAATCTCTTTTTTGAGCAAGCTTAGTTGCAATTCTATACATCATTCTACGCATGATAGTAATGTTATATGATTCTGGTACATTTTCAAGTAATGCCATATGCATTTCCTTGAATGGAATCATATGAAGCTTAATCTTACCCTCTGGTGCATAATCAGACATAATCTTTACTAAATCTACTACCTTTTGAGCACTTTCAATTGAAGTAAGAGGTGTTGATTCAAAGTGAATACATTCAATTTGAATTCCTTGCTTCATAGCTTGAATTCCACATACTGGTGAATCAATACCACCAGATAGCATTACAAGACCCTTTCCTGCAACACCAACCGGGAATCCTCCAAGACCTCTAATCTCAGATGTATACATGAAGCATCCCTCACATCTAACCTCTACATATAATGTTTTTTGTGGATTATGTACATCAACCTTAAGGTTATTACAGCTTGATAATACTGCTGCTGCAACTACCTTATTAAGCTCAGGTGATTGAAGAGGATACTTCTTATCTGCTCTCTTACAAGAAACCTTGAATAATACCTCATCTCCTACAATCTCCTCCTGGCATAAGGCTATTGCAGTCTTCTTGATAGTTTCAATATCTGTATCACACTTTACACAAAGTGAATATGAATAAAGCCCTGATACCTTATCTAGTCTATCAACAACATCTAGATATGGTGTATCTAGAAGGTCAATATAGACTCTATCATGATAGTTATTAATATTAACATTTAAGCCCTTAAGCTTTAAATGGATTAATCTTATTAATCTATTATAGAAATCCTTTTGATTTCTACCCTTTAAAGTTAAATCTCCAAATCTTACAAGTATTTGATTATATACCATAATACCACTCCATTTCACATAGAAACATTTTACAATTTTTAAGTATTAATGTCAAAGATATATGTTAAAATATAAATAGATTATATATAGAGGGGTTATCCTATGGAACTAAAGATTGTTAAAACCTCATCTGAGGATTACCAAAGCTTATATAAGAAATACGTTATTGAAATGCAGTCAACTGGTGTTTATGAAATAACACCTCAATTCTTTGATAAGAATGATGATAAGCATGCGCTTATCTTCTATAACAATAACGTAGCTCTAGGATTTGTGTCATATAGATATGACATTTTTAATCTTGTATCCTCTCATATGTATGTAGATCCTACAATAAGAATGATTGGTGTTGAGGAGACTGTTATAAAGGTTGTTGAAAATCTTTATAATAAAGCTATTCATTTCCTTATTCAAAACAATGATACCTATCTATCAAATATCCTAAAGGGAATGGGATACTTCCGTGCTTCTAACAAAAGGATTGGTTCTATTAAGAAATATTATGATATCTACACAAAGGATAATAATTATCGCTACACTAAGCTTATAATAAATCTTAACGCCTTATACAGCAAGGATTCTAAGCTTGAAGCAGCCTTAAAGCGTATTTTAAAGCTTTATGGTGTTAAGCCTAAAAAGGAAACTATTAAGGGTTATAAATCTAATGTTAGAGCTGTTGAAGCAAGATATCTTCGCCATGAGCTCACAGATGATGAATACTATAGACAAAGATTTCAAAAGTATATGAATCAATACGACATTCGTATTGATCCTACACTATGCTATAGAATCTATAATAGTTCTAAGGTTAAGCTTCTTCCTGGTGCTAAGAAGTTCTTGAAGACATGTGGCAAGCATAAGCACATCTTCTTAATCTCTTCTATGAAGCCCGATGATTTAGAGGAGCTTGTTAAGGCATTGAAGCTTAAAAATGTTTCAAACATTTATAATCTTCCAATAAATTATGATTCCTTAAAGAAGATTATTAAGAATAATAAGCATCGTGATATTATGGAGTTCTGCTATATTGAT
>JAILRQ010000015.1 GCA_024698125.1 Acholeplasmatales bacterium | reverse complement strand
CCTTATCCTTTTCCTTATACTTAGTTAATGGAGAATCATAGAAAAATCTATCTCCATCAAGTAAAAGCTCTAAATGTGGTTCAAATACAATACCTGTATATTCAGGGTCATCCTTAGCATTAGAAATCAGTTCATGATTTGGAGTTAAGAAATATGCTCCTGTACAATGTAGCTCTGAATATAAGAAATCCATTGTATATTTAATCTTCTTATCATGATTCTTATATATTTCGTAAACTCTTTTAGCTGAATTAAATCTTTCAATTAAAGATCTTTCAACCTTCTCATGAATAACAATATCCTTATGCTTTGACTCGACATAAATGATATAGCAATTTCTTCCCTTAACCTTACCTCTATATAAGGCCTTATCTGCCATATCGAATAATGATTTAAAATCAGACGCATTATCAGGGAAAGATGCACAACCAAGGGTCGCAGTTACAAAAATATCTCTTAATCCATCATTATAATATCTTCTGAATACAGAATTTCTAAAATATAAGTTCTCAAGGAAATGATGAACATCATTATAAGAAGTCTTGTTTGGAATTAAAAGTAAGAACTCATCTCCACCAAATCTTCCAACATATGCTTCTTTCCTACATACATCTCTTAATCCTTCACCTATATTTTTTAATATAAAGTCTCCAGATGAATGACCAAATGAATCATTTATTTGTTTAAAATTATCAAGGTCTAAAATCATTAATGTAAATGGGATTTTTTCATCTAGCATTTTCTTAGCTAGCATCTCTATATATTCTCTTGATATTACCTGTGTTAAAGAATCAATTACATATCTTGTATCAATACCTTCAAAATATTTTATTTCACTTAAATCTAAATCTTCCATAAAGGCCTCCCCCTATTAATCAAAATACTTTTTTTCAAACTCATCTGATGATATTGGCTTTGAGTAATAATATCCTTGAATATAATCACAGCCAATACTTGCTAAATATTCTACATTTTCTTTAGTTTCTACACCTTCACAAATAGTAGAAATATTCATTGTTTTAATTAATTCAATTAGCTTTAAAAGCATAATTCTTACATTAGAGTTTGATAAGTCCATACAAAATGATTTATCGAACTTAACTGTATCAAAATGAATTTTAGTCATTGATACTAAATTAGAATATCCTGAACCAAAATCATCTAGTGATACACTATATCCAAGATTATGTAAGACATCAATAAACGCTTTAATATACATAGTATTCTCATAACACATACCCTCTGTAATTTCAAGCTCAATATACTTACAATCTACATTATACCTACTTCTAATCTCTTCAAGCTTCTTAATATATTCTTCAAAATTAGAGACATATCTTGATACATTTACAGAAATAGGAACTATATCTTTTCCCATATCAAGCAATCTTCTTTGATATCTACATGTATTTTCAAAAACCTTAAAATCAAGCTTTTCAATAATACCCTGCTCCTCTAAAAGATTAATAAACTGATCTGGATATAAAATCTTTTCATTTTTATAATTCCATCTTGTTAAAGCCTCTGCTCCAATAAGCTTTCCAGTCTTAGTTGAAATCTTAGGCTGAAGATATAATAGGAATTCATTCTTAGCAATAGCTTCATCAATTCTTAAAATCATTTCATTTTTAGATTCAATATCATGGATTATTTCATCTGAATAAAATAATAATTTATCATCGTTATTATAGATTCTTGCAAGATTTGCGTTTTTCATAGCATCAACAAGCCTATCATCATTATTAGCAAGGTATGCACCTGCATTAACAATAAGCCTATTAAAATGATACTTTAAAGAAAACTCCTCCAAATATTTTGAAACATCATTATATAGGTTAGATATAATCCTTTTATCATTTCCCTTAAAGAAAATTATAAAAGCACCATCATTCTTCTTACCATATAATATATCATCATACAATGATATCTTACCTACTATTCCATTAACCAATTCAATCATTCTCTTCTCACCGATTATAGAGCGATAGCTAATAATATTTTTAATATCAAGCTCCATAACAGCAAATAGTGATGCATCTGCCTTTAATAAATATTCTCCAGCATCAGTGAATAGCTTGCTAAAATTATTACATCCATATTTAGGATCTAAGAATAATGTATTATAATTTGTTTCCTTTAAATAATTCTTTTGTAGATGTGATGCTAATAGCTCTGATATAAGCATCAATATTTGGAAATCCTCAGATTGCCAATGCCTTACACCTGTAGTCATGTCAAATCTTATAATACCAAATGATCTACCATTTACAACAAGCTCAAATGAAAGAGATGCTGTTGTATGATCTACTGCAAAAAGGCTCTTAAGCTTGTCTGTATCCGGATATGATCTAATATCATCAACCTTAATGAAATTCTTACTTCCAAGCGCTTCTGCCCAAATAGGCACAATTTCATCAACACAATATGCATCATACCTTACAGTTATTTTAGGACTAAACCATGCATGATGCTTCATTATTTTATGAGTTTTTATATTAACACGTGCTATAGATATTCTATCAACATATAAATAGCTTCCAACAAGGCTTATAGCCTTATTGATAGATTCATCAAAGTTTTTATCATCAGATAGTGTCTTATTAACATCTGTAATCATAGAATATAAATTATTCTTAGCAGATATATTTTCTATCTTATTAATATTATCTATCTTATCATCAATTGAAACCTCTCCACACTTATCTAAAAGATATATGATGAAACAATCTCTTCCCTTATTCTTTCCTCTTACAAGAGCCTTTTGGCTCTTCTTTAAAAGCAGCTCATAATTAGAGCCATCATAAGGGTATCTAGAGCATCCAATTGTAACTGTGATAACCATGCTATCATTAACCTTTGATGATAGTTTTTGCATAGCCTGCTTAAGATCAAATAAATACTCATGAACCAAGTCATAGTCATCAGACATTTCACATAAAACTAGGAATCTGTCTCCACCAATTCTTGAAATTGCTCCCCTATCACCAAGAGTATTTTTAACAATAGATACCATTTCAATCAAAATCATATCACCAATAGTTTGGCCATATAAATCATTAAAATGCTTAAAATTATCTATATCTATATTAATCAAAATGAAAGGAGTCTTTGTAAGAATGTTATTCTTAGCTCTATTATCAATATATGCCTTAGGATTAGCCTTAGTCATTTGATCCAAATTACCTAAAACACTATTCTTTTCTTCCTTTAAAGATAATAAATATAATCCATTGCCTTCATTTTTTAAATTATAAACAAAATCAACTGGCTTCCCATTTCTTTTTTTGTATTCAGCCTTTATCTCAATAATATCCCTATTGTAATCAAGCTGTTCAAATATTATCTTGGCTTTATCTATAAAATCATCAATTAAATTATAAAATATAGCCACGTACTCAAAGAAAGCCTTATAATCAAATATTTGATTATTTTCACCATTAAAAACATCAATAGTTTTATTATTGATGTTTAAAGTAGCTAAAATAATCCTATTATATTTCATATAATGATTAATTAATATCTCATTTTGCATATGCATCACTCCCACGACATATGTAAAAAACATACCATATATTGTTATTATATCATATGATTAGAATTTAATAAAAACTAATGCTTAAGCATAAGAAAAGGAATAAGATTTTAAAAAAGAGAGTCAGACTCTCTTTTTATAATGTATTATCCTGTTCAATTTCTTCTACTCTTTTTAAATCCTTAATACAAATAACAAATAGCACCATAGTAATAATAAATCCTAGGGTATCTGCAATAGGTGCACTAAATAAGAATGCATCTACTCCTCCCACATTTGCAAGTATTATTGCACAAGGCACAATTATTACTACATCTCTTCCAATAGATACTATTGTAGCATATAAAGGCTTTCCAATAGATTGGAAGAATATCGCAAATACCTTTACTAGTACTGATAATAATATAGTAGAAAGATATACTCTAAAGGTCTTTTCTACAAATATCTTATAAGCCTCATGATCCACTCCATCTCCTCCATCACCAAATATGGTTAAAAATATTTGTGGACAAGCCTCAAAGATAATTGTGCTTATTATTCCTACTATAGAGCAGGTAATAGCTATTAGCTTAAATGTTTCCTTAACTCTTGAAATATTACCTGCTCCATAGTTATATCCAATAATTGGCTGTCCTCCAGCTGCAATTCCAACAGCAATAGATATAATAATTCCAAACACCTTAAATGCAAGTGTTATACCACCTTGAGTTATAGCTACATCATATCCTGACTCAACTGATACATTAAGAAGCATCTTATTATTTACTAGTGTAATAATGAATATAGCAAACTGTGTTAGAAAGCTTGATACACCAAGCTTTAAAACACTAAGTATTTCCTTATTTGGTATTAAGTCATTTAGCTTTAGCTTAAATGTCTTACTTCTAAATAGGTAAATAATAGATAGGATAAATGTTACACCCTGTCCTATAATAGTAGCCAAGGCTGCACCCTCTATATCCATATCAAAAGCAAATAAGAATAGTGGATCTAATATTATATTTATAACTGCACCTATAATCATCGCAATCATCGCAAACATAGG